>JAFARH010000098.1 GCA_019245555.1 Betaproteobacteria bacterium | reverse complement strand
CGAGCGGATCATCGTGATGAGCGTGCGCTCGGCCGAGCTCACGAAGTACGCGGCGAATGCCATGCTCGCCACTCGCATCTCGTTCATGAACGAGGTCGCCAACCTTGCTGAGGCCATCGGCGCCGACATCGAGGAAGTGCGCCGCGGCATCGGGTCCGATCCCCGCATCGGCTACCAGTTCCTCTATCCCGGCGTGGGCTTCGGCGGCTCGTGCTTCCCGAAGGACGTGAAGGCGCTCCAGCGCACGGCACAGGATGCAGGCAAGCCGCTGCGCCTCGTGAACGCGGTCGAGGAAGTCAACGAAGCGCAGAAGCACGTGCTTGGCTTCAAGATTCGCGATCGCTTCAAGAACGAGCTGCGCGGCAAGTGCATCGCGCTGTGGGGACTCGCATTCAAGGCGAACACCGACGACATGCGCGAGGCACCGAGCCTTGCCCTCATCGACGACCTCGTGAAGGCAGGCGCCAAGGTCCAGGCCTACGACCCGGCTGCCGCGCACGAGGCGAAGAAGATCTTCGCCCAGAGCCCAGCAGTCACTATCGTGCCGCACGCCATGGATGCGCTGCAGGGGGCCGACGTTCTCGCGATCGTCACCGAGTGGCAGGAATTCAGGAGTCCCGACTTCGCCGCGATTAAGAAGGCGCTCAAGACGCCGGCAATCTTCGACGGCCGCAATCTCTACGATCCCGCCGCGCTGCGCGCGCAGGGATTCGAGTACTACCCGATCGGTAGAAAGCAGTGAAGGCCCCCAACACCTCCAAGGCGCGCGTGCTGGTAGTTGGCGACGTGATGCTCGATCGCTATTGGTACGGCGACGCCTCCCGGATCTCGCCAGAGGCGCCTGTCCCGGTGCTGCTCTTCCGCGAGGAGGAGTACCGCCTCGGCGGCGCAGCGAACGTTGCCGCCAACTGCGCTGCGTTGGGGGCGACGACGCGGCTTCTTTCGGTCGTGGGCCGCGACAGCGCCGGACGGCAGCTCGGCGCGATGCTCAAGACGAAGAAGGTCGATGCACGCTTGCACACGGACGCACGCATCAAGACGACGCAGAAGCTGCGCATCATCGGCGGCCGCCACCAGCAGCTCCTGCGCATCGATCTCGAGCGCGAACCCTCGAGCGAAGTGCTGGCCGCCAAGCTCGCCGACTATCGCAAAGCGCTCAAGGAATGCGACGTAGTGCTGCTCTCCGATTACGGCAAGGGTGGCCTCGAGCACATCGCCGTCATGATTCGCGAGGGTCGCAAGGCCGGCAAGCTCGTGCTGGTCGACCCCAAGGGCGATGATTACACGCGCTACAAGGGGGCGAGCCTTCTCACGCCGAACCTCAAGGAGCTGACCGAGGTCGTCGGCCGTGCAAAGGACGAGAAAGATCTGGCGACGCGTGCACAAGCGCTCCGCGAGCGACTCAAGCTCGACGCGCTGCTCCTGACGCGCGGCGAAAACGGCATGGTGCTGTTCCGCAATCGCAAGACCGTGCGCGTGCCCGCTGAGAAGCGAGAGGTTTCGGACGTCACCGGCGCCGGCGATACCGTAATCGCCACCCTCGCGGTGATGCTGGCGGCGGGCGAAGGCGTCGAAGCGGCGGTGCGCGCCGCCAATCGGGCGGGTGGTATCGCCGTCACCAAGTTCGGCACGGCCCAGGTGACCCTCAAGGAAATCTTCGGCAAATGATGTACTACATCGTCACCGGCGCCGCCGGCTTCATCGGCTCGAAGCTGATCGAGGGCCTCAACCGCCGCGGCATCACCGAGATCGTCGCGGTCGACAACCTCGCGCACGCGGACAAGTTCAAGAACATCGCCGGCTGCGAGATCGCCGACTACATTGACCTGGCCGAGCTGCCGGCGCGCCTGGAGGCGCTCGAAGGCTCGGTCGAGGCGGTGCTGCACCAGGGCGCCTGCTCCGACACGATGGAGAGTGACGGGCGCTACATGATGGAGAACAACTACGCCTACTCGCGCCGGCTCCTCGAATGGTGTCAGGACGAGGAGGTGCCGCTGATTTACGCTTCCTCGGCCGCGGTCTACGGCCGTGGGCCGGACTATCGAGAAGAGCGGGCCTGCGAGCGGCCGCTGAATATCTACGGCTATTCCAAGTTCCTCTTCGATCAGCTCGTGCGCGCGCGCCTGCCGGAGGCGACGGCGCAGATCGCCGGCCTGCGCTATTTCAACGTGTATGGGCCGAACGAGATGCATAAGGGCCGCATGGCGTCGGTCGCGCTGCACGCGTATCAGCAGCTCCACGCCGAAGGCAAGGTGAAGCTCTTCGTCGGCTCGGACGGCTATCGCGATGGCGAGCAGCGGCGGGACTTCATCTACGTGGATGACTGCGTCGCCGTAAATTTGTGGTTCCTCGAGCGGCGCAATGTCTCCGGCGTTTTCAACTGCGGCACCGGTCGCGCGCAGACCTTCAACCGGGTCGCGGTCGCCACCATCAACGCCGTGCACGGCACGCAGGCGACGCTGCAGGATCTCGTCGGCAAGGGCCTGATCGAATACATCCCGTTCCCGCCAGCGCTCGTCGGCAAATACCAGAGCTTCACCGAAGCCGATCTCAGCCGCTTGCGGGCCGCCGGCTACCCGGGCGAATTCATGACGGTTGAGCAAGGCGTCTCGGCATACGTGAAGCAGCTGCAAAGCCAGTGAAAAAAACGCTCGAAGACTTCATCGGCAATACACCGCTCGTGCGTCTGCAACGCCTGCCCGGTGCCGAGAACGCGAAGAACAAGAACGTGATCCTCGCCAAGCTCGAGGGAAACAACCCGGCCGGCTCGGTGAAGGACCGCCCGGCGATCTCCATGATTCGCCACGCCGAGGCGCGCGGCCGTATCAAGCGCGGCGACACGCTAATCGAGTCGACCTCGGGCAACACCGGCATCGCGCTCGCCATGGCAGCGGCGACTCGAGGTTACCGCATGATCCTGATCATGCCGGAGCACCTCTCCGTCGAGCGCCGCCAGACGATGC
>JAFARH010000066.1 GCA_019245555.1 Betaproteobacteria bacterium | reverse complement strand
CAGTCGGCACCCATCTCCGCCTTCGCTTCGGCCGGCTTCTCCTGCGGCGAGCACCCGAGATGGGTGCATACGCCCACCAGCACGAGGAGGTCAGGATTCCGCGAGCGATATTCGTTTTCCGCGTACTTTGGCTGATCGGAGGCCTTGGAATCCGGGTCAGAAAGACGCGGCTCGACTTTCTTCAACGACTCGAGCATCTCTTTCGTACGCTTCAGCACCCACACGGGCTTGCCGCGCCACTCAATCACGTTGAGCTCGCCGGGTGCGACCCGCGAGAGATCGACCTCAACCGGCGCGCCCGCAGCGCGTGCGCGCTCCGAGGGCCACATGCTTGCGGCGAAGGGCACTGCTGCGCCGACGCCAGCTGCACCGCCTACTACGGAAGTCGCGACGACCAAGTTGCGCCGCGCGCGGTTCACCTTCGGATCTACTTTCTCGTTGTCGTTCATGAAGATGGAGTTCTTATAGGTAGGCGCGAAAGTCCGCGATTGTAACGACGAGCACTTGGCTTGTCCACGATTTCGCGCGTAAGCGCTTAGTTTTCAAAGGGATTTTTGTATACTTAGCGCCTCCCCGATGTTGCGCCTCTGGCTCATATTCGCGCAGGCCACGACGATTGCCGTAGCCGCGCTTTTTGTTGTCACGACCTTCCGACCCGAGTGGCTGCCGTCGCGTAACACCACGCCGGGTGTTGCCGTGCGCGCGAGCGGCTCCGCATCCTCCGCGCCGGCCACGAATAGCTATGGCGACGCCGTGCAGCGGGCGAGTCCATCGGTCGTCAACATCTCCAGCACCAAGCAGATCCGCTCGCCGCGGCATCCGCTCTTGAATGACCCGATCTTCCGCCGGTTTTTTGGTGATCAGTTCTCGGACGACACGCAACGCGCCTCGAGCCTCGGCTCCGGCGTGATCGTCAGCGCAACGGGCTACGTGCTCACGAACAACCATGTCGTGGAAGCGGCCGATGAAATCGAAGTGGCGCTCGCCGACGGGAAGAAACTCCTGGCAAAAGTCGTCGGCAACGACCCCGAGACCGATCTCGCCGTGCTGCGCGTCGACTCCGAGGATTTGCCAACGATCAGCTTCGGCTCGTCGGAGGTTCTTCGCGTCGGCGACGTCGTCCTCGCCATCGGCAATCCCTTCAACCTGGGCCATACGGTCACGCTGGGAATCGTGTCCGCGCTGGGACGCTCGGGGCTCGGCGTCAGCACCTTCGAGAACTTCATCCAGACCGATGCAGCAATCAACCCGGGAAATTCCGGTGGCGCGCTGATCGACGCATCGGGGAATCTCGTCGGCATCAATACCGCGATCTTCACCGGTAATGGCGGCTCGGCAGGCATCGGCTTCGCCATCCCGGTATCGACGGCCAAGATGGTGCTCGACCAGATCGTGAAGACCGGCAGCGTGACGCGCGGCTGGATCGGCGTCGAGCTCCAGGACGTCACGCCGCCGATCGCTGAATCCCTCAATCTCGACAGCACGCGCGGTGCGCTCATCGCGGGCGTGCTCCGCGGCGGCCCGGCAGACAAGGCGGGCATCAAGGCCGGCGATGTGGCGGTGGAGGTGCAAGGCAAGCTCGTCGCCGATCAAACGGGGATGCTGAACCTTGTCGCCGCGCTCGCGCCGGGACAGTCCGCGAAGGTGCGGCTGAAGCGCCGGGGCCAGGATGTCGACGCGACCGTCACGGTCGGACGCCGGCCCAAACCACAGGCCCGCGCGGAATAGCGCCGGAATAGAATCGCGCGTTGGGGTCTTTTCAAATAGGGGAAAGAAAGATGAAGCTGCATGCAACGCTTGCCGCGTGCTCACTAGCGGCGCTGACTGGGTTGGCCTACGCCCAGTCCAAAGAAATCCGCATCGCTCACGTTTACGACAAGACCGGCCCGCTCGAGGCCTATGCCAAGCAGACGCAGAACGGCCTGATGCTGGGGTTCGCGTACGCGACCGGCGGCCGGATGGAAGTGCTCGGCCGCAAGATCGTGGTGATCGAGAAGGACAGCCAGACCAAACCCGATGTGGGCAAGGCGCAACTCGCCGCTGCGTACGGCGACGACAAGGTCGACCTTGCGATTGGCCCGACGAGCTCGGGCGTCGCTCTCGCCATGCTGCCCGTCGCCGAGGAGGCGAAAAAGATCTTGCTGGTGGAACCTGCGGTCGCCGATCAGATCACCGGCGAGGCGTGGAACCGCTATATCTTCCGCACCGGCCGCAGCTCGTCGCAGGACGCCATTGCGAACGCTGTCGCGATTGGCAAGAAAGGTACGGTCATCGCGACGCTCGCGCAGGACTACGCGTTCGGGCGTGACGGCGTGAAGGCATTCAAGGACGCCCTCGCTGGCACCGGCGCCGAGATCGTGCATGAAGAGTACGCGCCGCAGGCGACGACGGACTTCACCGCGCCGGCCGAGCGCATCTTCAACGCGCTCAAGGACAAGCAAGGCCGCAAGGTGATCTTCGTCATCTGGGCCGGGCAGACACCCGTCGGCAAGCTCGCCGACCTCAAGCCCGAGCGCTTCAACATCGAGATTGCGAGCGGCGGCAACATCCTGCCCGCGCTCGCCGTCTACAAGGCGGTACCGGGAATGGAAGGCGCGACCTATTACTACTACGAGAGCCCGAAGAACAAAGTGAACGACTGGCTCGTCGCCGAGCACAAGCGCCGCTTCGACTCCCCGCCTGACTTCTTCACCGCGGGCGGCATGGCCGCGGCGATGGCGGTCGTCGAGGCGCTGAAGAAAGCGGGCACGACCGACACCGAGAAGCTGATCGCCGCGATGGAGGGGATGTCCTTCGACACGCCGAAGGGCCGCATGACCTTCCGCAAGGAAGACCACCAGGCGATGCAGTCGATGTACCACTTCAAGATCAAGGTCGACCCGAACGTCGACTGGGCGATCCCACAGCTCGTACGCGAGATCAAGCCCGACGAAATGAAGGTCCCCATCCGGGTCAAGAAATAAGCCCGGTACTTCAAACCCGCGATCTCACGATCCGCTTCGGCGGCCATGTCGCCGTCGACGCGGTGTCGTGCGAGTTTCAGCCGGGCACGCTCACCGCGATCGTCGGACCGAACGGCGCGGGCAAGACCACCTACTTCAACCTGATCTCGGGGCAGCTGCCTGCCTCGAGCGGACAGGTGCTGCTTTTCGGCGAAGACATCACGCGGATGGGCGCGCCGCACCGAACGAAGCGCGGCATCGGGCGCGCTTTCCAGCTAACGAACCTGTTCCCGCGCCTCTCAGTACTCGAAAACGTTCGCCTCGCGGTGCAGGCGCGCGCCAACGCGGGGAAGAGCCTCCTTGTCACTTGGAGCTCGCACGTCGAGCTCATCCGGCACGCCGAGCAGTATCTCGAGCGGGTCGCGCTCACGTCGAAACGCGACACCATCGCGGCTTCGCTCTCGCACGGCGACCAGCGCAAGCTCGAGGTCGCGATCCTGCTCGCGCTCGAACCGGAAGTGTTCATGTTCGACGAGCCGACCGCCGGCATGAGCGTCGACGAGGTGCCGGTGATCCTGGATCTCATCAGCCATATCAAAGCGCAGGGCAACAAGACGGTGCTCCTCGTCGAGCACAAGATGGACGTGGTGCGCTCGCTCGCTGATCGCATCGTCGTCCTGCACCAGGGCCAGCTCGTCGCCGAAGGCGCGCCGGCCGAAGTGATCGCCATGCCGATCGTGCAGGAGGCTTACCTCGGGGTCGCTCGTGGCTGACCTTCTAGAGCTTCGCGGCGTCAACACGCACATCGGGCAGTACCACATCCTGCACGGCGTCGATTTCGCTGTCGCACGGAACTCGCTCACCATGCTTCTCGGTCGCAACGGCGCCGGGAAGACCACGTGCCTCCGCACGATCATGGGTCTATGGCGCGCATCGGCCGGCACGATTCGCTTTGACGGAAGTGAAGTGCAAACGCTGGAAACGCCGGCTCTCGCCCGCCGCGGCATTGCCTACGTGCCGGAGAACATGGGCATCTTCGCCGGCCTCACGGTACGCGAGAACCTCATCGTCGCCGCACGCGAAGGCGAGCCGGATGACCGGCGGCTCGATCGCATCTTCATGCTCTTCCCGGCAATGAAGAAGTTCTGGCACGGCCTCGCCGGCAATCTTTCCGGCGGCCAAAAGCAGATGCTCGCCATCTCGCGCGCGATCGTCGAGCCGCGAAAACTGCTGCTGGTCGACGAGCCGACGAAGGGTCTCGCACCCGCGATCATCCAGGCGATGATCGACGCATTCCAGGAATTGAAGCGCGACACGACGCTTCTCGTCGTCGAGCAGAACTTCCACTTCGCCCGGTCGCTCGGCGACGCCGTCGCGGTGATGGACTCCGGGCGCATCGTGCATCGCGGACGGATGGCCGATCTCGCTGCCGATGAAACGTTGCAGCAGCGCCTGCTCGGTCTTTCGCTGGATACGCACCAGTGAACCGGAAGTGGCTCCCGCTCGTCCTGATCCCGGCCATCGCGCTCGCGGCGCTGCCGCTCGTGCCAAGCCTGCCGACCTGGGTCACGCTGACCGTCGCCGGCCTTGCCATGGGCATGATGATTTTCATAATGGCCTCGGGGCTGACGCTCGTGTTCGGCTTGATGGACGTCATGAATTTCGCGCATGGCGCGTTCATCTCTGTAGGCGCCTACGCCGGTGCCTCGGTGCTCCTCGCGATGAAGCCGGCGATGCAGGCACAGTCGCTCAGCGCGAACCTGAGTGCGATCGTCCCGGGCGTGATCGCCGCCATGGCGCTCGCGGCCGCCCTGGGATGGTTCTTCGAGCGCGTCGTCGTGCGTCCGGTATATGGCGACCACCTGAAGCAGATCCTCGTCACCACTGGCGGGCTCATCGTCTGCGAGCAGCTGATCCACGTCGTATGGGGACCCGATCTGATTCCCTTGCCACGGCCGGCGACGTTCACCGGCTCCTATCTCATTGGCGACGCAGCGATCGAGCGCTACCGGATGCTTGCGGTGGTCGTCGGGCTGGTCGTATTCGGAGCGATGTGGCTCGTGTTGAACCGCACCAAGCTCGGCCTCCTGATCCGTGCCGGCGTCGAGAACATCGAGATGGTCGAGTCGCTCGGCTATCGCATCCGGCGGCTTTTCGTTGCCGTTTTCGTCGCCGGCTCCGCGCTCGCCGGTCTCGGCGGCGTGATGTGGGCGATGTACCAGGAGTCGCTCACTGCCGGCATGGGCATGCAGGTGATGGTGGTGATCTTCATCGTGATCATCATCGGCGGCCTCGGCTCGGTCGGCGGCTGCTTCGTCGGCGCCCTGCTCGTCGGCCTGATGGCCAATTACATCGGCTACGTTGCGCCGAAGCTCGCGCTCGGCTCGAACATTCTCCTGATGGTCCTGATCCTTCTCTGGCGCCCGCGCGGCCTTTACCCTGTAGGGAAATGAGCGGCTCATGATCCGCACGCTCCTCTCCAACGATCTGCCGCGCAGCAAAGCGTTGGCCGCGGTGCTCGTGCTTATCCTGATTGGGCTCGCCGCGGCGCCTTTCATCTTCCCGGGCACGCGCTCGCTCAACGTCGCGGCAAAGGTCGCGGTCTTCATCCTGCTCGTCGCGAGCTACGACCTGCTGCTCGGCTACACCGGCATCGTGTCGTTCGCCCACACCATGTTCTTCGGCATCGGCGGCTATGGCGTCGCCATTGCCGCAGCGAAGCTCGGGCCGACATGGTGGAACCTTGCCCTCGGTGTCTTTCTCGCGCTGC
>JAFARH010000065.1 GCA_019245555.1 Betaproteobacteria bacterium | reverse complement strand
ATGCCCCAGAGGATCATCGACCCCTTGGAAGTGGCAAAGGCACGCGCGACTTCGCGCAGCGTCTCAGCTGGGATGCCGCAGATCGGCGCCATCTTCTCGGGTGAGAAGTTCTTCGCGTTTTCCTTCAGCGCCTCATAACCCGACGTGCGGTCCTTGATGAATTTCTCGTCGACCAGCCGCTCCTCGATGATCGTATGGATCATCGCGTTCAGCATGGCAACGTCGGTATCCGGCTTGAATTGCAGCATGCGCCAGGCGTGGCGCGAAAGCTCGCTGCGACGCGGATCGGCATAGATCAGCTTCGCGCCGCGCTTCGCCGCGTTCTTCATCCAGGTCGCCGCGACCGGATGGTTCGACACCGGGTTCGCGCCAATGAGGAAGATGACTTCCGCGTTCTCGACGTCGTTTACCTGGTTCGAAACTGCGCCCGAGCCGATGCCCTCGAGCAATGCCGCCACGGATGAGGCGTGGCACAGGCGCGTGCAATGGTCGACGTTGTTCGTCTGGAAGCCGGTACGCACCAGCTTCTGGAAGAGGTAGGCCTCCTCGTTCGAGCCTTTGGCGGAGCCGAAGCCGGAGAGCGCGTACTTGTCCTGGTCGCGGATCTTCTTCAACCCGTTCGCCGCGAAGTCCAGCGCCTCCTCCCAGGTGGCCTCGCGGAACACCTCGGACCAGTTCGCCGGATCCACGGTGAAGTCAGCGGTCTTCGGGAACCCCGGCTTACGGATCAGCGGCGTGGTCAACCGCTGCGGATGCGCGGCGTAGTCGAATCCGTAGCGACCTTTCACGCAAAGACGGTTATGGTTCGACGGGCCGTCCTTGCCGGTAACGAACTTGATGACATTCTGCTTCTTGTCGACGTGGTAGGTGAGCAAGCAGCCGACGCCGCAGAACGGGCACACCGAGTCGACGCGCTTGTCGGCGACTTCCAGCCCGACGTCGCGCGCCGGCATCAGCGCACCGGTCGGGCAGGCTTGGACGCATTCACCGCACGCGACGCAGGTCGATTCGCCCATCGGATCGTCGAAGTCGAACACGATCTTCGAGTCCGAGCCGCGGCCGGCGTAGCCGATGACGTCGTTCACCTGCACTTCACGGCAGGCGCGCACGCAACGCGTGCACTGGATGCAGGCGTCGAGGTTGACCGCGATCGCCGGGTGGGAAATGTCCTGCTTTGGCTGCTCGCGCGACGCGAAGCGCGGCTTGCCGATCCCCATCTTCTTCGCCCAGTTCGCGACCTTGTTGACCTTGGTGTGCGGCTCCTCGCCCATGTCGGACATGAGGAGCTCGAGCACCATCTTCTGCGAGGTGACTGCGCGCGGCGAATTGGTCGTGACTTCCATGCCGGGCGTCGGATAGCGGCAGCACGACGGTGCGAGCGCGCGCTCGCCCTTGATCTCGACGACGCACGCGCGGCAGTTGCCATCGGAGCGCTGGTTGCCGCCATGGCAGAGGTGCGGGATTGTCACGCCGTGCTTCTTGGCGGTCTCGATGATCTTCTCGTCCGGACGGCCGATGACCGTCTGCCCATTGAGCTTGAACTCGATGGGCATCATCGCCAGCTGCTGCGTCGTTACACGTTCCATCTATTCAACCTCTTGCGGGAAATACCGCATTACCGTGAGCGCGGGATTAGGTGCCGCCTGCCCAAGGCCGCAGATCGAAGCGTCCATCATCGCCTGAGACAGTTCTTTCAGCAAAGGCTGGTCCCACTTGCGCGTCTCCATGAGCTGCAGCGCCTTCGCGGTGCCCACTCGGCACGGCGTGCATTGACCGCAGGATTCGTCGTGAAAGAACTTCATCAGGTTGATCGCCGCCTTCGACGCCTTGTCCTTGTCGCTGAGGATCACGATAGCGGCCGAGCCGATGAAGCAGCCATGCGGCTGCAGCGTGTCGAAGTCGAGTGGGATGTCGCTCTTCGTCGCGGGAAGAATCCCACCCGAAGCGCCGCCCGGGAGGTAGCCGTAGAACTGATGGCCTTCCAGCATTCCGCCGCAGTATTCGTCGATCAGCTCTTTCACCGTGATGCCGGCAGGTGCGAGATGCATCCCGGGCTTCTTCACGCGGCCTGAGACGGAGAAAGAGCGCAGCCCCTTGCGTCCATTCCGGCCCTGGCCGGCGAACCACTCCGGCCCCTTCTCGAAGATCTCGCGCACCCAGTACACCGACTCCATGTTGTGCTCGAGTGTCGGCCGGCCAAAGAGGCCTTTCTGTGCGACATAAGGCGGGCGCAAGCGTGGCATGCCGCGCTTGCCCTCGATCGATTCGATCATCGCCGACTCTTCGCCGCAGATGTATGCACCGGCGCCGCGCCGCAGATAGATCGGCGGCAGCGCGCACGGCGGATTTTTCTTCAGCGCCGCGAGCTCGCGCTCCAAAATCGCCCGGCAGCCGGCATATTCATCGCGCAGGTAGATGTAGACCTCGGCGATTCCCACCGCCCAGGCGGCGACGATCATGCCTTCGAGGAAGCGATGTGGATCGCGTTCGAGGTACCAGCGATCCTTGAAGGTGCCGGGCTCGCCCTCATCGATGTTCACCGCCATGAGGCGTGGCTCGGGTTCGGCCGCAACGCTCTTCCATTTGCGACCGACCGGGAAGCCCGCGCCGCCCAGGCCGCGCAGGCCAGAGTCTTCCATCATCTTGGTGAGGCCTTCGCGCGTGTGCTTGTCGGCAAGGCAATCAGCGATCAGCTTGTACCCACCCCCATTACGATAGGTGGCGTAGTCGATGTATTTAGTCTCCGGGCACGCGGTCTTCTTTGCGTCCACGGCTTTTTTGACCGTCTCAATCGTGGCGTTGCCCACCGGGTTCTGCCCAACGTGCACGCACGGGGCGACCTCGCAGCGGCCGACGCACGGTGCATGAAGCACGCGCACGTCCTTGCCCAACACCGATGGGAGCTTCTTCAGCAGCTCGTCCGAGCCGGCGAGCTCGCATGCGATCGAATCGCACACGCGAACCGTGAGCGCCGGCGGCGCCGTCTCGCCTTCCTTCACGACCTCGAAGTGGTGATAGAAGGTCGCGACCTCGTAAACCTCGGCCATTGCGAGCTGCATCTCCTCCGCCAGCGCCGCAAGGTGCGGCGCAGACAGATGTCCGTAACGGTCGTTGATCTTGTGGAGGTGCTCGATCAGCAGGTCACGCCGACGCGGTTCGTCACCGAGCAGCGCGCGCACCTCGGCGAGCGCCTGCGGATTGACCTGTCTGCCCTTGGGGGTACTGCGTGCCTTGCGCTTCATTACGCAGGTGATTATCCGTCCCGGGGGGCACGCGGCGACTTGACTGCGGTCAAGCGCACGGGACAGCATTCCCGCGATGAACTATCGCCTTCTTGGACGGACCGGCGTGCAGGTGTCGCAACTCTGTTTCGGCACGATGTCCTTCGGCGGCGATGCCGACGAGGCGGCCTCGGCGGAGATGTTCAAGGCAGTGCGCGATATCGGCATCAACTTCTTCGATACCGCCGACCAGTACAGCAAGGGACGCTCGGAGGAGATCCTCGGAAAGCTCGTGCGCGGCTCGCGCGACGATCTCGTCATCGCCACCAAAACCTTCAACCCGACCGGGACTGACCTCAACGCCAAGGGAAACTCGCGCCGCCACCTGACGCGCGCGCTCGAGGCGAGTCTCAAACGCCTGCAGACCGATAGAGTCGAGATCCTCTATTTGCACATGCATGATCCGCTCGTGCCGGTCGAAGAGGCGATGCGCGCATTGGAAGACGCGGTGCGCTCCGGCAAAGTCCTCTACCCCGCCCTGAGCAACTGGGCGGCGTGGCAGGTGCAGCAGGCTCTCGGCATGCAGGAGCTCAATCGCTGGGCGCGCATCCAGGCGATCCAGCCAATGTACAACCTGGTTAAGCGCCAGGCCGAGGTCGAACTCCTGCCGATGGCGCAGGCGAACGGCGTCTCTGTATTCCCGTACAGCCCTGCCGGCGCGGGGCTCCTGTCAGGCAAGTACCTGCAGAAAGACACGCAAGGGCGTCTGGTCACCAACAAGATGTATACGGCGAGATATGGCGAGCCGTGGATGCACGAGGTCGCGGAGAAGTTCGTGGCGTTCTGCAAGCAACGCGGCATGCATCCGGTAAGCGCGGCGGTCGCCTGGGTCGCCGCTCATCCGGGCGTGACCGCACCGATCATCGGCGCGCGCAGCGTGCAGCAGCTCCAGGCGTCGCTCGATTCGCTCAAGATCGAGATGGGCAGCGCACTCTGGAACGAGATGGCTGCGCTCTCGCGCACACCGCCGCCCGCCACCGACAGGCTCGAGGAGCAGAAACGATGAAAACTTTCGCAGCTTTTTCCGCCGCGCATGCCGGTTGTGACGAGGTGGTGGAGCGCAGGTGGAACCCGGATACCGTGATTGCGACGCACACGCATTCGTTCGCCGCAAAGGCGCTCGTGGTCCAGGGAGAGATGTGGCTCACCGTGGGCAGTCGTACGCAACACCTCAAGCCCGGCGACACATTCGAGCTCGAACCCGGCGTGCCGCATGACGAGCGCTACGGCCCTGAAGGCGCGACCTACTGGGTCGCGCGAACGGAGAAGAAGGCCTAGTCATGTGCCGCGCTCTCCTCTATCTCGGCGAGCCGGTGCTGCTGGATAACTTTCTCTACCAGCCCGACTCGGCGCTGGTGCGGCAGTCGTACATGCCGAAGATGCTGAACATGCTGAACCTCGCTGGCTTCGGCCTGCGCGCCTGGGATCCGACGAGCCACGAGCCGGACCGCGCCTTCTCCTATTACTCGCAGCAGCTGCCGGTCTTCGACCGCAACCTCAAGAACCTGGCGGAGAAGATCCGCGCCGGCTGTCTCCTCGCCCACGTGCGCGGCGTCGCCTACCACACGCGCGTCGAGATCTCGGTGCAGAACTGTCATCCGTTCCACTTCAAGGACGTGCCGCTCGTGATGGCACACAACGGCGATCTCGCGCGATTTGCGGAGATGAAGCCGCTGCTCGCTCCACATCTCAAGCCGGCGATCGCCGCGCAGATCCACGGCACGACCGACAGCGAATGGGTCTATGCGCTCATCGTCTCGCAGCTCGCCGATGCGTCGCGGCATCCGAGCACCGACGAGCTGAGAAAGGCGCTCGAGGACACGCTCGGCATCGTTCGCGACGCGCGCAGGAAACTCGGTATTGCCACGAGCTCCTCACTCAACCTCTTCATCGCCGACGGTTCGCAGCTCGCCGCCGTGCGCTACTGCTTCGACTTCGGCTGCTTCGCGACCGAAGACGCGGCGCGGCTGCACGAGGCTAACTTGAGCTACCTCTCGCTCTGGTACACCGCGGGGCGCGACTACGGCCTGCACGATGGCGAGTGGCAAATGACGGGCGGCTCCGACAACGCTACTTCCATATTGGTGGCGTCAGAGCCGCTGACGCGCGATACGGCCGCCTGGGTCGAGGTGCCGGAATATTCGATGCTTCACGCGACCATCCGCAAGGGAAAGCCGGTCCTAAGTATTCGCGACCTGGGCTAGTCCGTGAGCGCGGTGATCTGCGCACCGCGCGCCTTCTCCAGGGTCTCGCCTTCATGCTCGGCGTCGTCGAGCCGCGCCTGGCTGATGAGCCGCGTAAGGTGGCGATTGGTCTGCGCGAGCGAGGAAAGCAGGCTTTTCTGGATGGCGCGATGGAGCTTGATCGCCACCGCGCTCGCGCTGAAATAAAGCGCTTCGAAATCCTTCGCCGGTATCTCGAGGATGAGCGCGTCCTCGCGCACGATCGCGTCCGAGCCGTGCGGGCTTTTCTCGAGCGCGCTCATATAACCTAAGAGCTGTCCGGGCCCAAGCACGGCCATGCGCCGCTCGCGCTTCTCATGGCGGGCGAGGATTTCCACCGCACCGCGCACGACGATGATGCATGCGGTGGAAGGCTGGCCGGCGGCGAAAACTCCCTGGCCCCGCGCAAGTTCTAGGAGCGTCGACACTCGGACGATCTCATCGATCTCGCCGCTATCGAAGCCTTCGAAGACCGGCAGCAGCGGCAGGAACAGCTTGTAGTCGAACGAAGCGCTCTTCACACGCTTCACAGTGGCGAGTGGATCGGCGCCATTTGATTTCCTCGCGGGCCGATCCTCGGCCGCGGGAACTTCGAGCACCTTGGCGTTGAGCTGGCGAAGCTTGTCGGAGAGCACCAGCGTGAGCGCGTGCTGCACGCGCAGCGCCGCCGGCACACGCTGCGCGACAAGCGCGCGGAAGTCTTCGCGTTC
>JAFARH010000406.1 GCA_019245555.1 Betaproteobacteria bacterium | reverse complement strand
GACGAGGCCGTTGTAGATGGCGATCGCCCAGAACGCAGCGACGACGACGATGCCGAGGAATACCCAACCCATGCTCATCTCCCTTAGATCCCCTTAGCCCTGCTTTTGCGTACCTACTATAGCGCGGCGCACTTGAGCGCGGCCGAGGCCGATGGACAGAACGATCATTGCGACCGAAAGCACACACGCCGTCAGCGCGAGCGCTTCCATTCCGAGCGCGCGCAGCCCGGCGACCAGCCAGCCGCCTAAGGCATCGGCGCCACGCGGCACTATGGTATCGATCACGTTCTTCGCCTTGTATTTCTCATCGCGATGCAGCACCGGGAACAGCGCCTCGCGCGCTGGGTTTGAAATCCCAAAATTGGCCGTCCGCTGCAGCGCCTGGAAAGCAATGACCACCGCAAGCATGGGCCAGGCGCCGAGGATCGCGAAACCGACCGCGAACACGAACGGCAGTAGCGCGAGCGCCGGGCCGACGCCGAAGCGCTCGATCAGCTTGCCCGTGGCGACGAACTGCACCGCGAGCGTGAGAAAACCGACCGTCAGATCTACGGTGGCGAATATGCGCGTGCGCACCGCCGGATCATCCGAAGCTGCAGCGACGATCGAAGCCTGCTCGAAATACAGGAACGTCGCAACGATCGATAGCGTCGCCACCCAGCACATGATCCCCGCGATGTAGGGCGAGCGCAGCACCAGCAGAAATCCGTCGATGGCGCCGCCGCCGATCTTCTCCTGCCTGCGGGGCATCGCGTCCCTGACTTCGAGCCGCGTAACGCAGAGCACAGCGAGCTCCAGTAATACCGCCGCAACGATGATCAGATTGGCCGCGCCGATCCTCTCGGAGAGAACGATCGTGATCGCGGGCCCTATGAGCGCTCCGGCGCTTCCGCCCGCCGCGATGAAGCCATATAGCCGCTTCGCCTGGTCGGAGCTGTAGAGGTCCGCCATGAACGACCAGAACACGGAGACCGCGAAGAAGTTGAACACGCTGAGCCAGATGAAGAACACGCGCGCCACGTTCTGCCGCTCGATGCCGAGCGCGAGGAGGATCCAGAAGATCGCGAGGTTCGCCACGAAGAAGTGGTAGACCAGCGGGATGAATTGGCGCCGCGGCAAGCGCGCGACGAGGGCGCCGTAGAGCGGCACGGCGGCAAGCATGACGAGGAAGGTGCCGGTGAAGAGCCACTGCAGGTTCCTCACCCCGCCGGCGACGCCCATCTCGTCGCGCAGCGGCCGCAGGATGTAATAGCTGGCGAGGAGGCAGAAGAAGTAGGCAAACGACCAGAGGAGCGCGCGCACCTCCTCCGGCCGAACTGCTACGACCTTCGCGAGCCAGCGGCTCAGTTGAGCGACAGTGCCTTGCGCATCTCGTCGGCGGTCATCACCTTGCCCGACACCGACGAGCCGAGATCGAACGCTTTTGACGCGGCCAGCGAACCTGCCGGCACCGGGTCGAAGCCGGCATCGGAAACGAGCTGGATGCCAACCTTGAGCGCGCCGGGATCATCCGCCGCGATCGGGATCGCCATGCGCGGTGCCGGACGGTTCGCCTCGCGCGCCATGGTCTGATATCCCCAGGAGTTGAACGCCCGCACCAGCTTCGCTCCCGGCAGGATGGCGGCCGTCGAGATCGCCGCGCCCTTTTCCTTCGCCTGTGCGCCGAGCTCACCATCACGCGCGGGCACCGGATTATTCGGATCGATCACGACCTTGCCCTTGAGCTGCGACCCGACCTGCTGCGCGATCGCCGGAAGTGCGCCGTAAGGCACCGCGATGAACACTACGTCGCCGAAGGCGACGGCTTGCTCCACGCTGCCGCTGAGCGCTTTCGTGCCCACCGCTTCGGCGGCCTTCTTCGCTACATCGGCGTCGCGGTCGGAGAACATGATCTCGTGCCCGGCTTTCGCCCAGAGCGTGCCGAAGGTCGATCCGATGCGGCCGGAGCCGATGATGCCGATCTTCGTTGGCTTGCCCTGCGCCAACGCAGGCATCACAGCCGCGGCGGTCATTGCGAATAGGAATGCGCGTCGCTTCATGATTTCTCCTGCTTCATAGTCTATGTTGCTCAGGCTATCATCAATCCATCATGGACTCGCGTAGAAGAGCGATCCTCGCTGCGAGTCTTGGTCTGTATGCTGCCCGCACATTCCCGCAAGCTCAGGTGAAGCTCCCGAAAATCGGCCTTGGCACGTGGCAAACATTCGACGTCGGAAATGATTCCGCCGCACGCGCGCCTTTACGCGAAGTACTGAAGCTCCTTGACGGCAACGTCGTCGACTCATCGCCGATGTATGGCACTTCCGAGTCGGTCGCCGGCGATCTGATCGCGGAGCTTGCAATGCGTGAAAGGCTCTTCGTCGCCACCAAGGTCTGGACGAGCGGACGTGAAGATGGCATCGAGCAGATGGAGACGTCGTTCAAGCGGCTGCGCGTAAAAGTCATGGACCTCATGCAGATCCATAACCTCGTCGACGTCGCCACGCACACGAAGACCCTGCAGGACTGGAAGCAGAAGGGACGCATCCGCTACATCGGCATCACGCACTACACCTCGTCCGCTTACGGCGAAGTCGAGCGCACGCTGAAGGCGGCGCCATACGACTTCCTGCAGATCAACTATTCGCTCGCCGAGCGCGAGGCCGAGGAGCGCCTCCTGCCGTTTGCCGCCGCGCGGAAGGTGAACGTCATTATCAATCGCCCCTTTGCCGGCAGCTCCCTTTTCAGGCGGACGAAGGGCAAGGCGCTGCCACCGTGGGCAGCCGAGCTTGGCATTGCGACCTGGGCGCAGTACTTCCTCAAGTGGATCGTCAGCCATCCGGCGGTGACGTGCGCCATTCCAGGCACCGCGCGTCCCGACCACATGCGCGACAACCTCGCCGGCGGCGAGGGCCCGATGCCCGACGCGGCCGCACGAAAGAAAATGGTGGAGTACTTCGACGGACTATGAAGGCGGCTTTTGTCATCTTCGACGGCATGACGGCGCTCGACTTCATCGGGTTCTACGACCCGGTGACGCGGCTGAAGTCGATGAGCATCATCCCGGACTTCGAATGGAAACTTTGCTCGGCCACGCGCAAGGTGGCGGACGACCGGGGTCTGCGCGTCGGGCCCGACGTCGCGAACGAGCCGCTCGCAGGCTATGACCTGGTCTTCGTGCCCGGCGGCTGGAGCACGCGCGACTTGCAGCGCGATGCGAAATTTATCGGCTGGCTAAAGACCGCCGCTACGGTGCCGCTCAAGATCTCGGTGTGCACCGGCGCACTGCTCCTCGGTGCCGCCGGCTTCCTTGAGGGACGACGCGCAACCACCCATCCCGGCGCTTACAAGGAGCTGATGCCCTATTGTCGCGACGTGGTCCGGCAGCGCATTGTCGATGAGGGCGACATCGTCACCGCCGGCGGCGTCGCCGCCTCCATCGATCTCGGCTTGCACATCGTGCAGCGGCTTTCCGGCGCAGGCGCACGCGAGCGCGTCGCCAGGCAGATGGACTATCCCTATCGCCCTGGCTAGCGGCGGTCGATGAAGCGGGCAGCCTTCACGTTCGCTTCGAATTCCCTGGCGAGCGTTCCCGTCTCGAGCACCACTACCTGCGGTACAAGCTCGAACTTCTCCCGCATCTGAGCGGAGAGTGCTTTGGCAACCCCGGCGCCGTCAGCGCCGAGCCGCACCTCGATCGAAAGCCGCAGGAAATCGTTGCCGCCTTCGTTCATCGCCTCGGCTCGGAAGTCGCCGATCTCGAGGTGGCGGAACATGAAGTCTTCAAGATCCTGATGGCCGAGGTTCACGCCGCGCACCTTCAAGAAGCCGGTCGTGCGGTGCGCGTGCTTGACGCGCGGAAACACTGAATACGGGCCCGCATCTGGCAAATGAGCGTCGTCGGCCTCGCTGTAGGTGACGAGGTCGCCCGAGCTCCAGCGCAGGAACGGCGTCACGTTGTTCGACCAGAGCGCGGTGACGATCAGCGCGCCGATCTCGCCCTCCTTCACCGGCTCGTGCGTCTTCGGATCCAGCACCTCTACGAAGTACATGTCGGTCCAGATGCGGAACCCAAGTCCCGGTTTGTCCTCCGCACCCATCATCCCGGCCTCGGTCATGCCGAACGTGTCGGTGAGCTTCGCGCCCCAGGTGCGTTCGATCTTGTCGCGCTTCGCCTGCGACACCGGTTCCGCCGACGTCATCAAGCGCCGCACATCCAGCTTGATGCCGCGCGCCTCGGCCAGGTTCGCGAGATGCAATGCATAGCTCGACATGCCGAGCCAGATCGTCGGCTTGAGGCGCTGGATCAGCTCGATCTGCATGGCCGACGGCGTCGATGCGCCCGAACCTGCCCAATTGACGCCAATGCCACGCGAAGCGGCGCAACGCGCGAACACTTGACCGACCGGATGAATGCCGAGCGGAAACGAGATATGCGCGCGATCGCCGCGCTCGGCACCCGCGCAGTCATAGGTGCGTGCGAAGGCCTCGAGGCCGTACTCCATGTCGCGGTAGCTGCGCGGATAGAAGAGCGGCTGGCCAGTGACGCCACCGGAGCGCCAGTACTCGCAGATGCCATCCGTCGGCGGTACGCAAAACTCGTTATAGAACTGCTGGTCGGAGAGCGCACGCAGCATCTCCTTGTCCAGGATCGGGATCTTGCGCCACTCCGCGGGATCCTCGAGCCGCTCGAGATTGATCTTCTCCAGCTTCGCTCGCCAGAACGGTGAGCGCCTCGCCTGCTCGACCGCCGCGCGCTTGCGCTCGGCCTGGATGCGCCGGATCTCGGTGCGGGATTTGGGAAGCTTCAACGCCATTAGATCTGCTTGAGGACGCCGATGAAGCGCCTGTGCTTCTCCGGTACCGCCCCCGTCATTGCCGAGAGACGCCTCTCTTTCGCCGGCGTGTTCTCGGGAATTTCCTGGTGCGCGCTCGCCAGCATCTGCTCATAGTCCGCGCCGACCGGGCACACGTCGGCACAGCGCCGGCAGCCGGTGATCACTCCCGAGCCGCGCAGGATGCTCTGCCAGAGGTTGAAGCTCGTCTCGGAGCGCAGCATCTGCTTGCGGGTGGCGGCGTCATTCGCCTCGATGATGCGGTCGAGGTGCTCGGTCAGCTGCGCAAAGCCGTGCGGCGAGCGATGCGGATCGCACTTTGCCCAGTCGCGATCCCATTCCAGTACCGCGTCACCCGGGCAAGTCTTCAGGCACCTTCCACAGGTCGGCCCCAGGCAAAGCGCATCCTTCATGGGCTGGTCGCACTCCACCGGCACCGAGCAAAGGACCGCCGTGAGGATGATGCGTGGCCCGTACTCGGGCGTCAGCAGCTGGAGATTGAGCCCCAGCGTGCCCATTCCTGCTTCCACCGCCGCATGCGGCAGTGACAGCATCGGCGCGAGATGCTCCTTCGGCCGGTCCTGGTACTGCGATGGATCCACGTGCGTCGGCGGCACGATCACCGCCGGATAGCCGCAGTCCTCGAGCCAATAGACGAGCTCGAGCGAAGTCTCCTCAAGGTGCGTGAGCGCGAGCTCATCGTTGTAGTACTTGTGCCGGTCGTCCCAGCGTCGGATGCGCGCCACGCCGTCGTTCAATCGCTTCGCAAGGACGATCGCGCGATCGCCATCGAGCTGCGTGATGTGCGACGTATCCAGCTTCGCGCCGTCGGCGATGCCGACGAGGTCGGCGCCGAGCTCGCGCGCCTTGGCCTTAATCTCGGCCGCTGTCAGCGGTTTCTTGTAGATCTCCACCTAGTGCCTTTTGCTTGCGCTTGAACTCCTGCAATTGCCTGGCGACCATCCCCTTGTAGCCTTCCGGGCCGACCCAGCGCGCGTTCCATTCCGATAGACCGCCCCCTGCGTTGCCATCCTTCCGCGCCTGCTGCCATTGCTTCTGCTGCGCGGCTTTCTCGGGCGTGCGCTCAGGGATCACCTTCTGCGCCTCCGCGAGGTGCGCGTGGTAGTCGTTGCCGACCGGACAAACCGCGAGACAGCGCGGGCAATCGCCGAAGGAGCCGACGACTCGCAATAGGCCCTGCCAGAAACCGTAGAGGTCCCTGGTCTTCAGCATCGCCGATCGTTTCTCCGGCGGCGCGTCGATGACGCGCTCCATAAACTGCAGCATCGTCATGAAGCCGAATTCCTGTGCCTCGGTGGCGCAGCCGCGCTTGTCGATGCCCCAGTGCAGCACCGCATTCGGCGGACACGAGTGCAGGCAGCGGCTGCAGGACTCGCCGATGCACACTTGCTCGGTGATGCGTTGATCGGGCTCGAGCTCGAGCTCGGTAAGCACACCGGTCAGATAGACACGCGGGCCGAACTCGGGCGTGAGGATGTTGACCTCAAGCCCCAACGTGCCCAGCCCAGCCTCCACGCCGAGGTGACGCGTGGACAAGCGTCCATACGAAGCGCGCTTGAGGCTCCAGTCGGTTTCCTGTGCCGCGGTGACAAACGTTGGATGACCCGCGCGTTCGAGTTCCTCCGCGATGCGATAGGCGACCTTGTCCATCTTGCGCAGCACGAGCATGTCCATGTACTGCACCGGCACGTTCGAGACGGCGCGGAAAGCGCCAGCGGGAATGCGCTGCACGAGCACGATGACGCTCTTGATCGAAGGCAGGATGCGATCGGGCGTCTGCGGCCAGCGCGGATCGGGTGGAAATGCGTTGAGCGTTTCGGCGGACGCGATGCCGGCGAGGTCCGCGCCCAGTTCGAGCGCGCGACGCTTCACCGCTTGCGAATCAGGTTGACCTGAGAGTGAAGGACCGCGGCTGCGCGCGCGGAAAGGCATGGGGCATTGAACCACAAAATAGTTAGAATCCCCGGTACCGAGGAGGATAGAAATGAAAGTTCTGGCAACGCTATTCGCTGCGCTGCTCGCATTCAATGCGCAAGCGGCAAGCGAGCTCAAGATTGGATTCATCTCGACGCTGTCCGGTCCCGCCGGCGGCATCGGCAACGAGATCCGCGACGGCTTCAATCTTGCCGTGAAGCTCGCGGGCGGCAAGCTCGGCAACCTGCCGACCGAAGTCGTCTTCGCCGACGACACGCTCAATCCCGAGACTGGCAAGCAGCTCGCCGAGCGGCTGATCAAGCGCGATCGCGCGAACCTGATGACCGGCATCGTGTTCTCGAACGTGATGCTCGCCGTCTGGCCGACGATCGAGGAATCGAAGGTGTTCTACGTGGCGCCAAACGCCACGCCGACGACGATCACCGGGAAAGGCTGCAGCCCCTACTTCTTCTCCGCATCGTGGCCGAACGAGGCACATCACGAGGCGGCCGGTGCCTTCGCGCAGTCGAAGGGATTCAAGAACGCGTACCTCATCGCGCCGAACTATCCCGCGGGCAAAGACGCGCTCACCGGGTTCAAACGCACCTACAAAGGCCAGATCGTGGCCGAGCAGTACGTGAAGCTGAACCAGCTCGACTACTCGGCCGAGCTTGCGCAGATCCGTGCCGCCAAAGCCGATGCGCTGTACGCCTTCCTGCCAGGCGGCATGGGCATCAACTTCATCAAGCAGTTCGTCGCAGCGGGCCTGTCGAACGAAGTGCAGCTCGTCGTGCCGGGCTTCGTCTCCGACCAGGATGTGGTCCGCGCGGTGGGGGACCCGATGCTCGGCCTGTTCGACACCTCGCAATGGGCTTATGACCTCGATAACGATGCCAACCGGAAATTCGTCGCCGAGTTCGAGAAGGAGTACAAGCGCATCCCGTCCCTCTTCGCCGAGCAGGGCTATACGGCGGCGCTGATCATCGACCAGGCGGTAAAGGACGCGAAAGGCAAGGTCGAGGACGAGAAGGCCTTCCACGCCGCGCTGATGAAGGCGCCCGAGCGGGCCAAGACGCCGCGCGGCTCGTTCAAGGAAGCGGCCAACGGCACGCCGATCCAGGACTACTACGTGCGCGCACTGGTCAAGGACCGCGATGGCCGTATCGTCAACAAGAAGATCAGCACCATCCTCACGAACCACCAGGACTTCTGGCTCAAAGACTGCCCCATGAAGTAGCGGCGGGAATTCGGGGCCAGGACCAGATTTAAATCCGGTCCTGGCCCCGATTTGATGTCCACGATTCTTTTCCTGGAGCAGGCGCTGAACGGAGTCCAGTTCGGCCTGATGCTGTTCCTGCTCGCCGCGGGTCTCACGCTCGTCTTCGGCATCATGGACATGATCAACCTTGCGCACGGCTCCCTCTACATGATCGGCGCGTATTTCATGGCGAGCTTCGTGCAGATGACGGGCTCGTTCTGGCTCGGCCTGCCGCTCGCGCTCGGGGCAACCGCTCTCGTAGGCGCCGCGCTGGAAATGTCCCTGCTGCGCCGGCTTTACGGCCGTGACCACCTCACGCAAGTGCTCGCCACCTTCGCCATCATCCTCATCGCGAACGAAGCGGTGCGTATCGCCTGGGGCTCGCAGCCGATC
>JAFARH010000403.1 GCA_019245555.1 Betaproteobacteria bacterium | reverse complement strand
TGCGTCATGCCGCCGAGCCAGCGGTAGCGCGGCTCGCGCGACATCCAGGCTTCGGCCTCGTTGGCAAGGTTCGCGTTGAGCGATTCCCCGACCTGCACGACTTCGATCGCTTGTCCCGGCAGCCGCGCGAGCGCCGCGACGGCGCGCAGCGGATCCTTTTCCGCGCGCAGGTGCCCGACCACCGCCACCCTGAACGGAGACTTCGGCGGCGCATGTGCCACGCGCGGATCCGCCGACTGATAGACAACGCGCGCCTTGGTGCGGGTCGCGGGCTCGAGCATGTCGAGCGCCGCGTCCTGCAGCACGATCAGGCGGTGCGCGAGCTCGAGCGATTCGCGCGCTTCCGCCGACTCGGGCAGATCGCGATAGAGATCGGTGCCGGTGAGCGTCACCACCAGGGGTTTGCCGCTCGAGTGGAAGCGGGCGATGGATTCATGGCTGCGGCGCGCATGCAATCCGATGAGCGCGTCGCACGGCTGGCCTTTCCACTCGACGTCAATGCTGACGCGATGGCCGCTTGCGCGCAGCAGCGCCGCCCAGCGCAGCGCCGTGTGGCGGTTACCGTTGCGCAATCCCTTGCCGGCGGGCGTGACGATGAATAAGCGCGCCATCGACACATTATCTTCAGATCTCGTCGCGGCACGCGACCACTTCTCACGCATCGTCGGCGGGCTCGACGGCGAACGCCTGCTCGGACCGAAACTCGCCATCGTCAATCCGCCGCTATGGGAAATCGGCCACGTCGGCTGGTTCCAGGAGCATTGGTGCTTGCGCTGGGATGAAGGAAAGCTTGCACCTTCGATCCTTGCCGGTGCGGACAAGCTCTACGACTCCTCGAACGTCGCGCACGACACGCGCTGGGATCTGCCGCTGCCGAACCTCAGCGCGACGTGCAACTATCTGGCGAATGTGTTGGAGCGGACGCTGGACCGATTGGCCAAGGAGCCGGACAACCCGCGGCTCCGCTACTTCGTCCGCCTATGCACGTTGCACGAGGACATGCACGCGGAAGCGCTCCATTACACGCACCAGACGCTCGGCTATCCCGATCCTGAATTCGGGGCCAGGACCACATTTAATTCCGGTCCTGGCCCCGATTTGAGCTTCCCGCGTGCAACGATCCGGCTCGGCGCCGAGCGTCGCGAGGAGCGCTTCGTGTTTGATAATGAGAAATGGGCGCACGACGTGGATGTGGCGCCGTTCGAGATCGCGCCGCGCCCCGTGACGAATGCGCAGTTCATGGAATACGTCGACCTCGGCGGCAAAGCGCCGCGCTATTGGCTGGACGTCGATGGCGCATGGCACGAGCGGCGTTTCGATCGTGTGCAGCCGCTCGAACCCAGCGCCCCGGTGCGCCATGTCTCCTGGGATGAAGCGAACGCCTATTGCAAATGGGCGGGACGCAGGCTGCCTAGCGAGGCGGAGTGGGTCCGTGCGGCGGGGAAGATGGAGTGGGGCGACGTGTGGGAGTGGACCTCGAGCGCGTTCGCGCCGTTCGCCGGCTTCAGCGCTGATCCCTACGCCGACTATTCGCAGCCCTGGTTCCATACGCACAAGGTGCTGAAGGGCGCGAGCTTCGCCACGCCGCGGCGCTACGTGCATCCACAGTTCCGCAATTTCTTCGTCGCCGAGCGCGGCGACGTCTTCTCCGGTTTTCGTACTTGTAAAATCCAAGCATGAACGCTCCAGAAAAGATTCGCCTCACGGAGTTCAGCCACGGCGGCGGCTGCGGCTGCAAGATCGCGCCCGCCATCCTGTCGGACATCCTTGCGGCCTCGCCAGTGCGCGGGCTGCCGCAGGAGCTCCTCGTCGGCACCGAGACGTCGGACGACGCCGCGGTCTACAAGCTGAATGAGAGCCAGGCGCTCGTCGCGACCACCGATTTCTTCACGCCGATCGTCGACGATCCCTACGACTTCGGCCGCATCGCCGCGACCAACGCGATCTCCGACATCTACGCTATGGGTGGCCGGCCGATCATGGCGCTCGCCATCGTCGGCATGCCGCTCGAGAAGCTGCCGGTGTCGGTGATTCGCGCGATCCTCGCCGGCGGCGAGGCGGTGTGCGCCAATGCGCAGATTCCGATCGCTGGCGGGCATTCGATCGACACACTCGAGCCGATCTACGGCCTGGTTGCGCTCGGCCTCGTGCATCCGTCCAAGGTGAAGAAGAACAGCACCGCCAGGGCCGGCGACGCGCTCATCCTGGGCAAGCCGCTTGGCATCGGCATCCTTTCGGCAGCGCTCAAGAAGGGAAAGCTCTCGGCCGCGGGTTACGACGAGATGCTGAAGTGGACCACGCAGCTGAATACGCCGGGACAAGCGCTCGCCGATATGTCGGCGGTGCATGCGCTGACCGACGTGACCGGATTCGGGCTCGCCGGCCATCTTCTCGAGATGTGCCGCGGCGCGAAGATTGGCGCCGACGTGAGCTTCGAGGCGCTGCCGGTGATTGCCGAGGCGCTCGAGTGGGCAAGACAGGGCGTCGCGACCGGCGCCTCCGATCGCAACTGGAAGGGCTACGGTGCGGAGGTTGACCTGCCGTCCGGCTTCCCGGAGTGGAAGCGCAAGCTCATAGCCGATCCGCAGACGAGCGGCGGCTTGCTCGTCGCCTGCGCATCGGACGCGGTGCCGCAGGTGCTGAAGGCTTTCAACGGCAACGCCACCACGATCGGCCGCTTCACTGCGGGCCCCGCCCGCCTTCGCGTTACTTGAGCAGCGGTTTTAGTCCCTGCCAGACGCGATCGAGGATCAGCGGCTGAGCATCCGCGTTGGGATGGATGCGGTCGGCCTGGAAGTATTCCCGCTTCTCGGCAAAACCCTCGAGCATGAACGGCACCAGCGCCACGTGGTGCTGCTTCGCGAGCTCGCCGT
>JAFARH010000388.1 GCA_019245555.1 Betaproteobacteria bacterium | reverse complement strand
CTTCGCCTTTTGCGCGCGTTGGAGCGAGGCGACGGCAAACTGGTCTTGTGCCTCGCGCGTAAAGGCGTATTTCTGCGCGCAGTCCTCGGCGAACGTGCCCATGAGCCGGCCTTTGTCGTACGCGTCCTCGAGGCCGTCGTAGAACATGTGGTCGATCACCTGGCCATGACCCATTCGCAAGCCGCCGCGCGCTTTCGGCAGGAGATAGGGTGCATTGGTCATCGATTCCATGCCGCCGGCGACGATAACGTCTGCATTGCCCGCGATGAGAATGTCGTGAGCGAGCATCGCGGCTTTCATGCCGGAGCCGCACATCTTGTTGACGGTAGTGCAGCCGGTGCCGAGCGGAAGTCCGGCGCCGAGCGATGCCTGGCGCGCGGGTGCTTGTCCCTGTCCCGCCGGCAGCACGCAGCCCATGATGACTTCACCCACTTCGTCGGCGCCGATCTTGGCGCGCTCTACCGCAGCGCGAATCGCGGCCGCGCCGAGCTCGGGAGCGGCGAAGCCCTTCAGCTCGCCCTGAAACGCACCCATCGGCGTGCGCGCAGCAGAAACGATGACGATCGGATCGGATTGCATGAGTGCTCCTATGCGGTTTCGGCGAAGAGTTCGCGGCCGATGAGCCAGCGTCGAATCTCGGAAGTGCCGGCGCCGATCTCATAGAGCTTGGCATCGCGCCACAGCCTCCCGGTCGGCGTCTCGTTGATGTAGCCCATGCCGCCTAGCGACTGGATCGCTTCGCCCGCCATCCAAGTGGCCTTTTCGGCGGCGTACAGGATCGCGCCTGCCGCGTCTTTACGCGTCGTTTCGCC
Source organism: Betaproteobacteria bacterium (assembly GCA_019245555.1). Lineage (GTDB taxonomy): Bacteria > Pseudomonadota > Gammaproteobacteria > Burkholderiales > SG8-39 > SCGC-AG-212-J23. The sequence goes on along the minus strand of JAFARH010000388.1, from coordinate 2,229 downwards.
GCGATCGAGCGCCTGTGCGACAGCGTAGACATACGAGCGGCATGCTGAGAACGTGGTGTACATGTCGGCGATCTTTCCTTGCATCAGCTGGAACTCGCCGATCGGCTGACCGAATTGCTTGCGTTCGTGCACGTACGGCATCACCACGTCGAGGCACGCGGCCATGATGCCGAGCGGTCCGCCCGCAAGGACGGCACGCTCGTAGTCGAGCCCGGACATCAGGACTTTCACACCTTCGCCCTCGCGCCCAAGGATGTTGTCGCTGGGAACTTCGCAATCGCGGAACACGAGCTCGCAGGTGTTCGAGCCGCGCATGCCGAGCTTGTCGAGCTTCTGTGCCGTGGAAAAACCCTTCATGCCCTTCTCGACGAGGAACGCCGTGATGCCGCGATCGCTCGTCTTGGCGTAGATCACCAGCGTCGATGCGTCCGGGCCGTTGGTGATCCACATCTTGTTGCCGTTCAGGACATAGCGGTCGCCGCGGCGTTCCGCCTTCAGTTTCATGCCGACCACATCAGACCCTGCGCCCGGCTCCGACATGGCGAGCGCGCCGACGTGTTCGCCCGAGACGAGCTTCGGCAAGTACTCGCGCTTCTGTGCGTCGCTGCCATTGCGGCGGATCTGGTTCACGCACAGGTTGGAGTGCGCGCCATAGGAAAGGCCGATCGAGGCTGACGCACGCGAGATTTCCTCCATGGCGATCACGTGAGCGAGATAGCCCATCGCTGTGCCGCCGTATTCCTCTTCTACCGTGACACCGAGCACGCCGAGCGAGCCGAGCTTGCGCCAGAGATCGGGTGGGAATTCGTTGGTGCGGTCGATGTCGGCGGCACGCGGCGCGATCTCCTTCGAGGCGAAATCGCGCACCGAGTCGCGCAGCATGGTGATCGTGTCGCCGTGATCGAAACCGAGAAAGCTCATTCGGGTCTGTCGGGCCTTCCGGCCAGCATCATCAGGGTTTGCTGCATGGTCGCTACGTGCTTGCCATCCTGAGCGTACACCTCGGCGCGGGCGACAGTCAGCGTCCGGCCGGGCTTCACCACCTCGCCGCGCGCAGTGAGCGAGGAAGTGGCGGGTGAGAGGATGTTCATCTTGTATTCCACGGTGACGAGCGAGCAATCGGCGGGCATCAGCGAATACGCGGCATAGCCGGCGGCGCTGTCCGCGATCATGCCGATGATGCCGCCGTGAATGTAGCCCTTCTGCTGGGTCAGGTCGTCGCGGAAGGGCAGCGCGATCTCGACCGCGCTCGGCTGCACCATGCCGAGCGAGGCGCCGATGAGCGCCATGGCCTTCTGTCGCGCGAAGCTCTCGCGGATACGCGCAGCGAAATGCGGATCGGCAGGGGCGTTCATCGAACCTGGCAGGCTACTTTACGTTTACGTAAACGTCAACCTGCTCAACGGCGCTTTTTCAGCTGCTGGTTGACCCGTTTCTCGAAGGTCTGGATCTCCGAAAGCTGGGCTTCGATATCGGCGCGCTGCTGCAGGAGGCTCTTGCGGTGGGTCTCGAGCACCTCACGGAAGCGCTCGAGCTGCGGCCGATCATCGCGCCCGGGCTCGTACATATCGATGAGCTCGCGGATCTCGGCGAGGGTCAGTCCAAGGCGCTTGCCACGCAGCGTGAGCTTGAGCCGCGTGCGATCGCGCAGCGTGTAGATGCGCCGCTGGCCGTCGCGGCGCGGCGAGAGGAGCCGCTGATCCTCGTAAAAGCGGATCGCGCGCGGCGTGACATCGAATTCCTTCGCCAGCTCGCTGATCGAGAACTCAGTGCGCTCCTCGCCGCCCACGCTAGAACGTATGCTGGTACTGGACGCCGATGAGCTGGATGTCCGCGTTGTAGGTGCCGGTGACAACGCCCTTGCCGGTCGCTGCCTGGTTGTTATTGATGTCCGCGTCCTTCACCCGGATGTAGCTGTACCCGAAATCGAGCTTGTCGTTTTTCGAGACCTGGTACACCGCGCCGGCCGACAACCAGGTGCGGTCCTCATCCGGCAACCTTACGCTCCGCGTTGCGGCGTCCGGGACCGGCGACTGGTCGTACGCGACCCCGGCCTTCAGGGTCCACGGGCCCCCCAGCTTATAGTTCCCGCCGAGGGAGACGCGCCAAGTGTCGCGGAAATTGAAGACGAATGTGTCGAGGGTGGCTCCGTTTTGGGTGCCGCTCGTCCGCACGAGCGGCAGCGACTGGATCTTGCTCCATCGAGTGAACGTTGCGTCCGCGAGCAAC
>JAFARH010000345.1 GCA_019245555.1 Betaproteobacteria bacterium | reverse complement strand
CTGCGTCGCCTGCGTAAAGATGGTCGAGACCAGCCGCTGCCCGAAGGCGTTATAGAGCGCGGTGTCGACGGCCGCCGGCGTAATGCCGAGGCGGCCAGCGGTGTCGCGATCGATCTCGACATAGGCCTGGAGTCCCTGATCCTGCAGGTCGGAAGCGACGTCGGTGACCTCCTTCATGCGCGACAGGCGATCGACCAGGCGCGGCACCCATTCGGAGAGGAGCTTGGCGTCTGCCGCCTCGAGCGTGTACTGGTATTGCGTGGCGCTGACGCGATCCTCGACCGTGAGGTCCTGCACCGGCTGCATGAATAGGGTGATGCCCTCGACTTTTGCGAGCTCGGGCTGCAAGCGGCGGATCACGTTCGTGGCGTGGATGCCGCGCGCGGCGAGCGGCTTCAGGTTGATCAGCATGCGGCCGCTATTCAGCGTCGCGTTCGTGCCGTCGACGCCGATGAAGGACGAGAGGCTCTCCACCGCCGGGTCCTGCAAGATCACCTGTGCGAGCGCCTGCTGCTTTTCGGCCATCGCCGGAAAGGAGATGTTCTGCGACGCGACCGAAATGCCCTGGATCAGGCCCGTGTCCTGCACCGGGAAGAAGCCCTTCGGCACGATGAAGTACAAGAGCACGGTGAGCGCCAGCGCCACCAGCCAGACGAGGAGCGTGATCGGCTGGCGGTCGAGCACCCAGTCGAGGGCGTGTCCGTAGCGCTGAATCACGCGATCGAACAGATGCCCCGACCACCGGCTGAACCTGGATTCGTTCTCCTTCTCCGGGCGCAACAGCCGGGCGCACATCATCGGGGTGAGCGTCAGCGACACGACCGCCGAGATGAGGATGGCGATCGCCAGCGTGACGGCGAATTCGCGGAACAGGCGCCCGACGACATCGCCCATGAAGAGCAGCGGAATCAGCACGGCAATGAGCGAGAACGTGAGCGAAATGATGGTGAAGCCGATCTGCTCCGAGCCCTTCAGCGCCGCTTCGAGTGGAAGAAGCGGCGGCGTCTCGCCCGATCCTTCCAAGTGACGCGCGATGTTCTCGATGACGACGATGGCATCGTCCACGACGAAGCCGGCCGCGACGACCAGCGCCATCAACGTCAAGTTGTTGATCGAGAAACCGGCCAGGTACATGAAAGCGAATGTGCCGATGAGGGAGAGCGGCACCGCGACGCTCGGGATGATGGTGGCGCGCACGTTGCGCAGGAATATGAAGATCACCGCGACCACCAGGGCCACGGCGAGGAGAAGCTCGACCTGCACGTCATGCACCGACGCGCGGATGGTGACCGTGCGGTCGGTGAGCACCGCCACGTCGATCGACGCCGGCAGCGAGGCCTGCAGCTGCGGCAGCTGCTGCTTGATGCGGTCGACCACGTCGATCACGTTGGCGCCCGGCTGCCGCTGGATGTTGAGGATCACTGCCGGCACTTGGTTCATCCACGCCGCAAGGCGCACGTTCTCCGCGCCGTCGATCACATCGGCGACGTCCGCCAGGTAGATCGGCGCGCCATTGCGATAGGCGACGACGACCGATCGATACTGCGGTGCCGACGAGAGCTGGTCGTTGGCGTCGATCGTGTAGGCACGGTTCGGCCCGTCGAGGCTGCCTTTCGCGCGCTTCACGTTGGCCGCGGTGATCGCCGTGCGTACGTCGTCGAGGGCGAGGCCGTTGGCGGCGAGCGCCATGGGGTTCGCCTGCACGCGCACCGCGGGCCGCTGTCCGCCGGAAAGGGTAACCAGGCCGACGCCGGCAACCTGCGACAGCTTCTGTGCCAGTCGGGTATCCGCGAGGTTTTGAATCTCGGGCAGCGTCATCGTGCGCGACGAGAGCCCGAGCGTGAGGATCGGCGCATCCGCCGGGTTGACCTTGCTGTACACCGGCGGCGCCGGCAGGTCGGTCGGCAGGAGGTTCGAGCCCGCGTTGATCGCGGCCTGCACGCCTTGTTCCGCGACGTCGAGCGGCACGGCGAGGTCGAACTGCAGCGTAATCACCGAGGCGCCGCCGGAGCTCGTCGAAAGCATCTGCTTGAGCCCGGGCGTTTGACCGAACTGGCGCTCGAGCGGTGCCGTGACCGAGGAAGCCATCACGTCGGGGCTCGCACCCGGATAGAAGGTGAAGACCTGGATGGTCGGGTAGTCCACCTGCGGCAGCGCCGAGATCGGCAGCAGGCGATAGGCGACGAAGCCGACGAGCAGCACCGCGACCATCAGCAGCGACGTCGCGACGGGGCGAAGGATGAAAAGCCGAGACGGATTCACCCGCCGCCTTTCTTCCGGCCGCCTCCCTTATAAGCGCCGGGTGGCGGCGCCTTGATCTCCGGGCGCGCCGCGGCGACTTCCACCTGCGCCCCCGGTCTCAGCCGATCGGTACCGTCCGTTACGACCATCTCGCCGGCGGCGAGGCCATCGGCGATCCCCTGGCGCTGGCCATCGAGCGGCCCGAGCTTTACGTTGCGCGGCAACACGGTGTTGTCGTTCTGCACCACGTACACGAACATGCCTTGCGCACCGCGCTGCACGGCGGCTGCCGGCACGATGACTGCGCCGTGCAGGGTGTCGAGCTTCATGCGCACGTTCACGAACTGGTTCGGGAAGAGGCCGTTGTCGTCATTCGCGAACTGCGCCTTGAGCTTCACGGTTCCCGTCTGCGGATCGACCTGGTTATCGGCCGAGGCGAGCTGCCCGTCGCCGAGCTTCGCTTTCTGGTCGCGATCCCAGGCTTCGACCGGGACGGCATCGCCCGACTGGATGCGCTTCATCACCTGCGGCAGCAGGTCCTGCGGCACGGTATAGAGCACCGTCACCGGCTGCAGCTGGGTGATGACGACGATGCCGTTCTGATCGCCGGCGTGCACGATGTTGCCGGGGTCGACCTGGCGCAGGCCGATGCGGCCGCTGATCGGCGCGCTGATGCGGGAATAGGTGAGCTGGAGCTTCGCGTTGTCGACCTGGCTCTTGTCCACCGCGATCGCGCCTTCGTACTGGCGCACGAGCGAGAGCTGCGTGTCGACCTGCTGCTTCGCGATCGAGTCCTGCTTGAAAAGCGTGCGGTAGCGCTCGAGGTCGAGCTTGGCGTTCTCCAGGAGCGCCCGGTCGCGCGCGAGCTGGCCGTCGGCTTGCGCGAGCTGCACCTGGAAGGGCCGCGGATCGATCTCGGCGAGCAGGTCGCCCTCTTTCACGAGCTGACCTTCGTTGAAGAGCACGCGCACGAGCTCGCCGTCGACGCGCGTCCTTACGGTCACGGTACGAAGCGGCGTGACCGTACCGAGGCCGTTGATGATGATGTCAATGTCGCCCTGAGTCGCAGGCGTAGCGACCACCGGCGTTGGCCCCGTCGGTGCGCCGAAACGGCCGCCGCCTTTCTTCGTCGCGCCGCTTGCTGCGCTGGTTGTTGTCGCGGCGCTCGAATGTCCGGCGTACCAGTAGTAGCCGCCGCCGGCGACAACGGCAATGAGGACGATGGCGACGACCAACTTCGTTTTGCGCATCACAGCTCCAGTGCGTAGCCCACGCCGTAGATCGAGCGCACGAGGTCCTGCCCCGGGCGCACTTCTTCGAGCTTGCGACGCAGGTTCTTGACGTGGGCGTCCACCGTGCGGTCGGTGACGACGCGATGGTCTTCGTACAGCCGCTCGAGCAGCTTCTCCCTGGAGAACACGCGACCCGGGGTCGAGGCGAGCGCCGCGAGTAGCCGAAACTCGACCGGCGTCAGGTCGAGCGCCTTCCCGTCCAGCGTGGCGGCATGGCGCTCTTCGTCCATGGCGAGGGCAGAAGCAATCGGCATGCGGCCACGGCGCAGGATCGCCTTGACGCGCGCTACCAGCTCGCGCGCGCTGAAAGGCTTGCAAACGTAGTCATCGGCGCCGAGATCGAGGCCCACCAGCCGGTCGATTTCCTCGACCCGGGCCGTGACCATGATGATCGGCACGTCGCGTATGCGACTATCCGTGGAGGTGCGGACGTCTCTGCAGATGTCGAGGCCATCGCGGCCCGGCAACATCAGGTCGAGGAGGATGAGATCGGGCTTGTTCTCCCGGACCCACGGCACGACCTCAAGCCCATTGGCGATGCAGTGCGGCTCGAAGCCTTCGGACTTGAGGTAGTCGGCCTCGAGCGCGGCCAATTTGACTTCGTCTTCGACAACCAGGATGCGCTTCATTGCGCCGCCGGTAAGGAGAGGGAGACGCGAAGGCCGCCGAGCTGCGAGGGCGCGGCGTCGATGGCGCCGTCGTGCGCCTCGGCGATGCTGCGGCAGATGGCGAGTCCGAGCCCGGTGCCGCCGTTCGCGCGGGCGCGCGAGGCGTCGACGCGATAGAAGCGCTCGAAGAGCTGCGGCAGCGCTTCGCTCGGCACGCCGGGCGCGGAATCCTCGAAGTCGACGCGCACGCGGCCGCCGTCGCGGCGCGCGGCGATGCGGACCTTGCCGCCGCGATCGGTGTAGCGCGCGGAGTTCTCGAGCAGGTTGCGGAACATCTGGCGCAGGCGATCGGCGTCGCCGAAGACCGGTGCTGCACCGTTCCACGATGTCTCGACCGCGAGGCCGCGCTCGGCGAGCCGGTCGCGATGCGATTCCAGCGTCTGCGCGAGGATCGGCACGACGTCGACGGTCCGCTTGCGATAGGCGAGGGCGCCGCTGTCGGCGAGCGCGAGCTGGTTGAGGTCGTCGACGAGCTTGCCGAGCGCCGTGACTTCGGTGCGCAGCGACGCGAGGGACGCGCGCGTCAGCGGCCGCACGCCGTCTTCCAGCGCCTCGAGCTCGCCCGAAAGCACGGCGAGCGGCGTGCGCAGCTCGTGCGACACGTCGGCCATGAAGCGTCGCCGCAGTGTCTCGTTCCGCTCCAGGGCCTGCGCGAGCCTGTTGAAGTCCTCGCCTAGCCGGCCGAGCTCGTCGGAGGAGCGCACCTCGACGCGCGTTGCATAGTTGCCGGCGGCAAGACGACGCGTCGCTTCCGTGACGCGCTTGAGCGGCAGGAGAAAGGCGCGCGACAGGATGAATGCAAGCACCGCCGCGAGCGCAACGGCGAACGCAGCGGTGACCCAAGCCGCACGCTGCTGCTCCTGCTGGAAGGAAAGCTCGGCTGCGGTCGAGAGGCGGCGCAGCGGCGTGCGCGCGACCCAGCCGACCGTCTTACCATCGACTTGCACCGGCCGCACCGCGCCTTCTTCCGCGACTTCAACGGTGCCGACGATGGTGCGCTGCTCCGCATCGAGGAGCGCAAGCCGCGGAATCGGCTGCGCGGGCAGGGCGAGCGTGCGCAGGCGGGTGTAGTCGCCGCGCAGGAAATCCCAGCTGCCCGTGCGCCGGTATTCGTCGGCGAGTCGCCCGGCGAGCTGGTCGATCCTCTGTGCATCCACCTGGTTGAGATAGCCGAGGAAGCCCGACTGGAAGCTCGAGCGGGTCGCAAGCGCCATTGCCGCCGCGGCGACCGCGGCGGCCGCCAGGATGACGAGGAAGAGCTTGAGCGCGATCCCGGCCTTCATAGCATGCGCATCGTGCGGCGCAAGCGCCCAGCCATCAACCGTGGCAGGCCTCCTTTACACTGAAGTTCATCACTTTTTCACAGTTCGGCCGCTATACTTCGCCCCCTTATGAACCGGCTCGCGCAAATCATCCTCTCCAGCCTGCCGCTGC
>JAFARH010000343.1 GCA_019245555.1 Betaproteobacteria bacterium | reverse complement strand
AGGCGACGTCGACGCCCTGGAGCGCGAGGATGTGGCTCGCGCGCTGCACGGGATTCTTTAGCGCGCGGTAGGCCTCGTTCACGCGGGTGGTCCACTGGAGCGAGGCGCGACGCTCGGCATCACCGGCATGGGCAAAACGGTCTGGATGCACGCGCGACTGGATTTCGCGGTAGGCACGTTCCAGCGCCACGGCGTCGAGCATGAATCTTGGCTCGATGCCGAAGAGCTCGAAATGGCTCCCCACGGAACGGAGGCTAGACGCTAAAGCTTTCCCCGCAGCCGCACTCGTCCTTGACATTGGGGTTGCGGAACTTGAAGCCTTCGTTGAGACCTTCCCGCGTGTAGTCGAGCTCGGTGCCCTGGAGGTAGGGCAGGCTCTTCGGGTCCACCAGGACCTTGACGCCGTGGCTCTCGAACTGCGTGTCTTCCGGATTCACCGCGTCGGCGAACTCGAGCTTGTACGCCATGCCCGAGCAGCCGGAGGTGCGCACGCCGACGCGCAGGCCCACGCCCTTGCCGCGCTTCGCGAGGTAGGACTGGACGTGGTTCGCGGCGTTTTCAGTCAGGGTGATCACGCTACTTTTTTCTCCTCCGTGTGCTTCTTCTGGTAATCAGCAACCGCCGCCTTGATCGCATCCTCGGCGAGGATCGAGCAGTGGATCTTCACCGGCGGGAGCGAAAGCTCCTGCGCGATTTCGGTGTTCTTGATCGACGCGGCCTGTTCGAGCGTCTTGCCCTTAACCCATTCGGTGACGAGCGAGCTCGAGGCGATCGCCGAGCCGCAACCGTAGGTCTTGAACTTCGCGTCCTCGATGCGGCCGTCGGCGCCGACCTTGATCTGCAGCTTCATCACGTCGCCGCACGCCGGCGCGCCGACCATGCCGGTGCCAACCGAAGTGTCGGCCTTGTCGAACGACCCCACGTTGCGCGGGTTCTCGTAGTGATCGATGACTTTATCGCTGTACGCCATAAGTGACTCCTAGTGCGCCGCCCATTGGACGGTATTTAGATCGACGCCGTCTTTGTACATTTCCCAAAGGGGCGACAGTTCGCGAAGCTTGGCCACCTTCCGCTTGATGAGGTCGGCAGCATAGTCGACTTCCTGCTCGGTCGTGAAGCGACCGAGGGTGATGCGAATCGAGCTGTGCGCGAGCTCGTCGTTGCGGCCGAGAGCGCGCAGCACATACGACGGCTCGAGCGATGCCGAGGTGCAGGCAGAGCCCGACGACACGGCGATGTCCTTCACCGCCATGATGAGCGACTCACCCTCGACGAAGTTGAAGCTCACGTTGAGGTTGTGCGGGATGCGTCTCTCGAGGTCGCCGTTCAAGTAGACCTCTTCCATGCTCTGCACCTGCTTCCAGAGCCGGTCGCGCAGCGCACGAATACGCTCGTTGTCGGTCGCCATCTCGAGCTTCGCCAGGCGCGCGGCTTCGCCGAAGCCGACGATCTGGTGCGTGGCCAGCGTGCCGGAGCGGAAACCGCGCTCGTGGCCGCCGCCGTGGATCTGCGCTTCCAGCCGTACGCGGGGTTTGCGTCGGATGTAGAGCGCGCCGATGCCCTTGGGGCCGTACATCTTGTGCGCCGTGAGCGTGAGCAGGTCGGCCTTGAACTTCGTCATGTCGATCTCGACCCGGCCGCCACCCTGCACTGCATCGCAGTGGAAGATGATGCCCTTCTGCTTGCAGATCTCGGCGATCTCCCAGACGGGCTGGATGACGCCGATCTCGTTATTCACCATCATGATCGACGCGAGGATCGTGTCCGGGCGGATCGCCGCCTTGAACTTCTCGATGCTCACCAGTCCATTCGGCTCGACCTCGAGATACGTCGCCTCGAAGCCTTGGCGCTCGAGCTCGCGGAAAGTGTCGAGCACGGCCTTGTGCTCCGTCTTCTGCGTGATGAGGTGCTTGCCCTTCGTCTTGTAGAACTGGGCCGCGCCCTTGATGGCGAGGTTATTCCCCTCGGTTGCGCCGGAGGTCCATACGATCTCCTTCGGATCGGCATTGATCAGCGCAGCGACGTTCGCGCGCGCTTCTTCCACGCCCTCCTCGGCCTTCCAGCCGAATGCATGCGAGCGGCTCGCCGCATTGCCGAAAATCTCCGTGAGGTACGGGATCATCTTCTGCGCCACGCGCGGGTCTACCGGCGTGGTTGCAGAGTAATCGAGGTAGATCGGCAGCTTCATGCCGCTACTTTTTCTTCCTTGGGACGGAAATCCTTGATCACGGCCAC
>JAFARH010000250.1 GCA_019245555.1 Betaproteobacteria bacterium | reverse complement strand
TGGAAGACGCTGACGCTCGCGCCGTCGCTCGACTATGTCGAGCACGCCTATGATGACGCGAAGTATCGACGCATCTCGGCGGAACCGTGCATTGATGCGGTGGCCGATGGCGCTAGCGTTCAAGTGCGCCTGCAATATGTGCCTCATGGTGGGCAGGGCGAAATTTCCGCGAAGCACCTGGAGCGCTACATGCCGCCGATGAAGCGGATGACGGTGCGAATGCAAGGTGGCTGGCCCGAGGGCCAGCCACATCAAGCCGAGTTGTCGCTCGACCAGGCGTTGTGGATGCGGCCGCTTCCCGAGCTCTCTGGTTACAGCACGCCGATCAAGGGGCTCTGGCTCTGTGGTCCCGCCATGCACCCGGGCGCGGGCATTGCCGGAGCGAGCGGCTACAACTGCGCGAAGGCACTGCTGAGGAATCTATGAAGTGGCGCGTCGTCATGATCGTCGGCGTGATTGCAGTCGCAGTTGGCGCGTATGTCGGGTACTGGCAGGCGAGCCAGGGGCCGTTTGCCCGTAGGCAGAGCCCAAAAGTGATACCGGAGCTGAGATTCGTCGACGCGACGGGCCATGCAAAAACGCTGGCGGATTTCCGCGGCAAGGTTGTGCTCCTTAATGTCTGGGCCACTTGGTGCGAGCCCTGCCGCGAAGAGATGCCGGCGCTCGACCGGCTGCAGGCGCAGCTTGGCGGCGATCGCTTCCAGGTCCTTGCGCTGTCGGTGGACCAGCAGGGCGCCGCGATCGCGCGTAAGTTTTACGACGAGGTCGCGATCAAGGCGCTGCCGCTGTACGTCGATCCGACGGCCAAGGCCGCGTTCGTGCTCAATGCGCCGGGGCTGCCGGTAACGCTTCTTGTCGACCGGAACGGCCACGAGATCGGGCGGCACCTGGGAGCGGTCAAATGGGATGCGCCAGAGGTGGTGGAGCGGCTGCAGCGCGCGATGACGGCAGAGTAAACTTCCCGCCATGACTATCTACATGCACGACACCGCCCGCTCGGTGAAGAAGCTGCCGATGACCGAAAGCGAGCGCAAGGCGCGCATCGAGCTCGCCGCCTGCTATCGCGTCTTCGACATGCTTGGCTGGGTCGAGATGATCTTCAACCACATCACGCTGCGTGTGCCGGGGCCCGAGCCGCGCTTCCTGATCAATCCATTTGGTCTCCACTATCGCGAAGTCACTGCGTCGAGCTTGGTGCTCATCGACCTTGACGGCAATGTGCTGCGTGAATCCAAGTGGCCGGTGAACCGCGCCGGCTTTGTCATTCACTCCGCGATCCACGGTGCGATGCCAGACGCGCACTGCGTGATGCATACGCACACGACCAACGGCGTCGCGGTCGCGTCACTGAAAAGCGGTTTATCGAGCCACAACTTTTACGGCGCCATGCTCCACGGCCGGGTGGCGTACCACGACCTGGAAGGCATCACGGTCGAGCTCGCCGAGCGCGAGCGCATCGTGAGCGATCTGGGCGACAAGCACGTGATGATTCTGCGCAACCACGGCCTGCTTTCCTGGGGCCGGAACGTGGCCGAGGCGTACCTGCGCCTCTGGACGTTGCAACGCGCCTGCGACGTACAGGTCGCGGCGGGGCAGGCGGGTGGCGAGGTCGGTCGCCTGTCGCAGCCGGTGATCGACCGCATGCTGGCCGAGTCCGGGCCGGGAGAGTCGAGGACCTGCGACGACGTCTTTGCAGCGATGGTCCGCCTGGTCGATGCGCGGGACCGCTCATATCGGGATCTGTAAGGTTGACGTTTACGTAAACGTAAACTAGGCTCTTGCGATGACGGACCTGTCCGACTCCGCCAAGCTCGTCTACAAGGCCAAGCACAAGATCCGCTTCGTCACCGCGGCGAGCCTGTTCGACGGCCACGACGCGTCGATCAACATCATGCGGCGCATCCTGCAGGGCTCGGGCGCCGAGGTGATCCATCTCGGCCACAACCGCTCGGTCGGCGAGATCGTCGACGCGGCGCTGCAGGAGGACGTGCAGGGCATCGCCATCTCGTCCTACCAGGGCGGGCACATCGAGTTCTTCAAGTACATGGTCGACCTGCTCAAGGAGCGGGGCGGCGCGCACATCCAGGTGTTCGGCGGTGGTGGCGGAGTGATCGTGCCGGCGGAAATCGAGGAGCTGCAGAACTACGGCATCGCGCGCATCTACTCGCCGGAAGACGGGCAGCGCATGGGACTGCAGGGCATGATCAACGACATGCTCGCGCGCTGCGATTTCGATCCGTCGCAGTACGCGCCGAAGACGCTCGAGCCCGGCAATCCGCGCGCGCTCGCGCAGGTCATCACCGCGATTGAGCTCGGTTCGTTCACCGGAAAGCTGCAGCCTAAAGAAGCGCCGGTACTCGGCGTCACCGGCACTGGCGGCGCGGGCAAGAGCTCGCTCACCGACGAGCTGGTGCGGCGGATCCGGCTAGATCAAGGAGAAGACCTCGGCATCGCGGTGCTGTCGGTCGACCCAACGCGCCGCAAGACTGGCGGTGCGCTGCTTGGCGACCGTATTCGCATGAACGCGATCCACGGCGGCCGCACCTTCATGCGCTCGCTTGCGACGCGTGATACGGGAAGCGAGCTATCGGCGGCGATCGGCGACGCGATCAAGGCGTGCAAGGCGGCAGGCTATCAACTCGTCATCGTCGAGACCGCCGGCATCGGTCAGGGCGACGCAGCAATCGCAAAGCATGCCGACGTCTCGCTCTATGTGATGACGCCGGAATTCGGCGCCGCGAGCCAGCTCGAGAAGATCGACATGCTGGACTTCGCCGACTTCGTCGCGATCAACAAGTTCGACCGCAAGGGTGCCGAGGATGCCCTGCGCGACGTGCGCAAGCAGGTGCAGCGCAACCGCGAGCTGTTCCGCGCCTCGCCCGAGACGATGCCGGTGTTCGGCACCATCGCCGCGCGATTCAACGACGACGGCGTCACCGCGCTCTATCACGCCATCGCCGACAAATTGGCGGAGAAGGGATTGAAGCTCGCCCCGCGGCGCCTGCCTCGACCGGAAGGCAAGGCGTCTTCGAGCGTGCACGTGATCATTCCGGCGAAGCGCCAGCGTTACCTTGCTGAGATCGCGGACACCGTGCGCGGCTATCACACCCACATCGCCGAGCAGTCGCACGCGGCGCGCGAGCGGCAACAGGTGCTCGCGACGCAGGCGATGCTAGATAACCCACTCGCTGCGGTAGCCAAGCTCGCCGAGGACAAGGATGCGGCGGTCAGTCCAGAGGCGAAGAAGCTCATCGAAAGTTGGCCGAAGACGGTCAAGGCCTATTCAGGCGACGAGCAGGTCGTCAAAGTGCGCGGCAAGCAAGGGGAAGAGATGCGGCGCACTAGGCTGAACAGCACGACGCTCTCCGGCACCAAGGTGCCGAAGGTGGCACTGCCGAAGTTCGAGGATCACGGCGAGCTCGTGCGCTGGCGCATGCGCGAGAACGTGCCCGGTGAATTTCCCTTCACCGCGGGCGTGTTCCATTTCAAGCGCGAGAACGAAGATCCAACGCGCATGTTCGCAGGCGAGGGCGATCCCTTCCGCACCAACAAGCGCTTCCACCTCCTCTCGAAGGACATGCCCGCGAAGCGGCTCTCGACCGCCTTCGATTCCGTGACGCTCTACGGCTTCGAGCCCGACGAACGCCCGGACATCTACGGCAAGGTCGGCAATTCGGGCGTCTCGATCGCGACCCTAGAGGACATGAAGGTGCTGTACTCGGGCTTCGATCTCTGCGACCCAGCTACCTCGGTGTCGATGACCATCAACGGTCCGGCGCCGACGATCCTCGCCATGTTCTTTAACACGGCGATTGACCAGCAGGTCGAGAAGCTCGGCAGGAAGCCGAATGCCAAGGAGATGGCAGAGATAAAGGCGAAGACGCTGGCTGCGGTGCGTGGCACCGTGCAGGCGGACATCCTCAAGGAGGACCAGGGGCAGAACACCTGCATCTTCTCCACCGAGTTCTCGCTGAAGGTGATGGGCGACATACAGGAGTACTTCATCGCCAACGACGTGAAGAACTTCTACTCGGTGTCGATCTCGGGCTATCACATCGCCGAGGCGGGAGCGAACCCAATCTCGCAATTGGCGTTCACGCTGGCCAATGGATTTACGTTCGTCGAGGCATATCTCGCGCGCGGCATGAAGATCGACGACTTCGCGCCAAACCTTTCGTTCTTCTTCTCCTACGGCATGGATCCGGAGTACGCCGTGCTCGGTCGCGTCGCGCGGCGCATCTGGGCGGTGGCGATGAAGAAGCGCTACGGCGGCAACGAGCGCAGCCAGAAGCTCAAGTTTCACTCGCAGACTTCGGGCCGCTCGCTGCACGCGCAGGAAGTCGCCTTCAACGACATCCGCACCACGCTGCAGGCGCTGATCTCGACCTACGACAACACGAATTCGCTGCACACCAACGCGTACGACGAGGCGATCACCACGCCAACCGAAGAATCGGTGCGCCGGGCGATGGCGATCCAGCTGATCATCAACCGGGAATGGGGCGTGGCGAAGAACGAGAACCCGAACCAGGGCTC
>JAFARH010000218.1 GCA_019245555.1 Betaproteobacteria bacterium | reverse complement strand
CAGGAGCGGATAGACGAAGGCCCGCATCTGGGCGGCGTAGCCGCCCCAACCGTGCGCGAGGATGACCGCAGGCGCATCGTGCGACCCCCAGCGCCAGGTCGCGATGTGACGACCCTTGTGCTCAAAGAGCGAAGAGCGCGCATCGATGAGATCGAGCGGGGCGGCGTTGCGCGGCGGCGTGAGGAACATGCGCTCGGCCCAGGCACCGGCGAGCTCCGGGAAGAGCACCGCCGAGGCAGCGAAGCGAACGTTCGTGCTAATTTGGGGCAACGAAAGAGTGGCGGGCATGACGGCTTCTCCTTAGCGGGAAACGGCCTTAAGGGTCTTGCGAGGTGCGGCGTGGCGCGCGATCAGCTGGTCGAAGGCAAGGAGGGAACGCTTGCGCGCTTCCTTGTCGCCCAGCAGGCGTCGGTGATTGTGGCTGGCGAGCACGATGCCGAGCATCTCGAACGCGATCTGCTCCGGATCGGTGTCGGCCTTCAGGTGGCCTTCGTCAATGGCGAGGCGCACGGCTTTCTGGGAAATGGCGTTGCCGCGATGCTGGTTCGCGATGACGGCATCGCGGATCGGCCCAGGCCGGTCGTCGTACTCTGCCGCTGCGGAGATCATGATGCAGCCGCCCGGCAACCCGGAAGAAAGCGTCCAGTCGAGCCAGTGGCCGAAGAGCGCGCGCAGGCGCGGCAGGCCGCGCTCGATCTTGAGCGCCGGAAGAAACACGCGCTCGCCGTAGCGCTGCGCTGCGTGCTCGAGCACCGCGAGCTGCAGGTCTTCGCGCGAGCCGAAATGCGCGAAGAGTCCCGACTTCGACATGCTGGTCGCCTCGGCGAGGCTGCCGATCGTCAGGCCCTCGAGGCCGAGCTTGCTCGCTATCTGGAGCGCTGCGTCGAGGATCGTTGCGCGGGTCTGCTCACCCTTGGTGGGCTTTTCCATGGGCCTTAAAAATAGAACGAACGTTCGGTTTTGTCAAGCCCTGCGGCAGATCAAGTACTTGGCGCAGATAGTGCCCGGTGTGGCTCGCGGGCGTTTCCGCGATTGCTTCCGGCGTGCCGGCTGCAACGATGCGCCCGCCGCCATCTCCGCCCTCGGGTCCGAGATCGACGATCCAGTCGGCGGTCTTGATGACGTCCAGGTTGTGCTCGATCACCACCACCGTGTTGCCTGCGTCGCGCAGGCGGTGCAATACCTCGAGCAGCAGCTTGATGTCATGGAAATGGAGGCCCGTCGTCGGCTCATCCAATATGTAGAGCGTGCGCCCGGTATCGCGCTTGGAGAGCTCGAGCGAGAGCTTCACGCGCTGCGCCTCGCCACCCGAAAGCGTTGTGGCTGACTGGCCGAGGCGCACATAGCCAAGGCCGACGTCGATCAGCGTCTTGAGCTTCCTCGCGATCGTCGGCACGGCGGAGAAAAATTCCGCCGCCTCCGCCACCGTCATCTCCAGCACTTCGTGGATGTTCCTGCCCTTGTAGCGGACCTCGAGCGTCTCGCGGTTGTAGCGCTTGCCGCGGCACACGTCGCACGGCACGTAGATGTCGGCGAGGAAATGCATTTCGACCTTGGTGACGCCGTCGCCCTGGCAGGCCTCGCAGCGTCCGCCTTTTACGTTGAAGGAGAAGCGACCGGCGTCGTAGCCGCGCGTCTTGGCCTCGGGCACTCCCGCGAAGAGGTCGCGGATCGGCGTGAAGAGGCCGGTATAGGTCGCCGGGTTCGATCGCGGCGTGCGGCCGATGGGGCTCTGGTCGACGCTGATCACCTTGTCGAGCTGCTCGAGGCCATTCACGTGGTCGTGCGGCGCCGGCTCGATCGACGTTCCATATAGATGGCGCGCGGCCGCGGCGTAGAGGGTGTCATTGATCAGCGTGGACTTCCCAGAGCCGGAGACGCCAGTAATGCAGACGAGGAGCCCGAGCGGCAGCTTGAGCTCCACCTCCTTGAGGTTGTTGCCGCGCGCGCCGGCGACGACGATCTTTGCATCGCTCGGCCGGCTGCGGCGTGCGGGCAGCGGAATGGAAAGCTCGTGTGACAGATAGCGGCCGGTGAGCGACTCGCGATTCGCCAGGATGTCGTCCACCGTTCCTTCGGCAACCACGCGCCCGCCGGTCTCGCCCGCGCCAGGCCCCATGTCGAGCACGTGGTCTGAAGAGCGGATCGCCTCTTCGTCGTGCTCGACGACGATCACCGAGTTGCCGAGGTCGCGCAGATGCTTGAGCGTTTCGATGAGACGTACGTTGTCTCGCTGGTGCAGACCGATCGAGGGCTCGTCCAACACATACATGACGCCGGTGAGGCCCGAGCCGATCTGGCTCGCGAGGCGAATGCGCTGGCCTTCGCCCCCCGAGAGCGTGTCGGCCGAGCGCTCGAGAGAGAGATAGTCCAGACCAACGTTCACCAAAAACTCGAGACGGTTCGCGATCTCGCGCACGATGCGCTCGGCGATCTGACCCTTCGAGCCTTGCAGCTTCAGATCGCGGAAGAAACCGAGGGTGCGCGCGAGCGGCAGGCGCGAGACGTCGTGGATCGTCTGGTCGGCGAGGCGCACATGCCGCGCCTCGCGGCGCAACCGCGCCCCGCCGCAGTCCGGACAAGCCTGCAGGCTGATGAGCTTCGCGAGTTCCTCGCGCACGACGAGCGAATCGGTCTCGCGGTAGCGCCGCTCGAGGTTTGGCACTACGCCTTCGAACGGATGTTCCTTGGTGCTCGCCCGGCCGCGCTCTCCCGGGTAGTGGAACGCGATGGATTCCTTGCCAGAGCCGTGGAGTATCACCCTGTGGATGCGCTCATCCAGCATTTCCCACGGCTGCTCGATATCGAAGCGGTAGTGCTTCGCTAGCGATTGCAGCATCGAGTAATAGAAATGGTTGCGCCGGTCCCAACCGCGAATCGCGCCGCTCGCGAGCGATAGATTTGGGTGGGCCACGATGCGCTTGGTGTCGAAGAACTCGACCGAGCCGAGCCCGTCGCAGCGCGGGCACGCCCCCATCGGGTTGTTGAAGGAGAACAACCGGGGCTCCAGCTCTGGGAGCGCATATTCACAGGTGGGAACCGGACAGGCGTACTTCGCCGAGAAGAGATGCTCGTGCGCGCCTTCTCCTTCGATAACGATCGCGCGCCCGTCGGCGTGACGCAACGCAGTCTCGAGCGATTCGCTCAGGCGTTGCTTGGCGTCGGCGCGGGCGCGCAGGCGGTCGACCACGACCTCGACCGTGTGCTTCACGTTCTTGCGCAGTTTCGGCGCAGCATCGAGCTCCACCACTCTTCCGTCGATGCGCACGCGGCTGAAGCCCTGTGCGCGCAGTTCTTCCAATAGGTCGGCCTGCTCGCCCTTGCGCGCCGTGACGACTGGCGCCAGCACCATGAGTCGCGTGTCTTCGGGCCGCGCGAGCAGCTTGTCGACCATCTCTGCGACTGTTTCGGACTGCAGCGCAAGGCCGTGCTCCGGGCAGTACGGGGTGCCGACTCGCGCGAAGAGGAGGCGCAGGTAATCGTGGATCTCGGTGACGGTTCCGACCGTCGATCGCGGGTTGTGGCTTGCCGCCTTCTGCTCGATGGCGATCGC
>JAFARH010000106.1 GCA_019245555.1 Betaproteobacteria bacterium | reverse complement strand
GCGCTGATTCAGGCCGGGACGTTGCGCACCGGGGACAAGGTGCCCTCGGTGCGCAAGCTCTCGCGCCAGCAGCGCGTGAGCGTTTCCACGGTGCTCCAGGCCTACGAGCAGCTCGAGGGCGCGGGCCTGATCGAGGCGCGGCCGCAGTCGGGGTACTACGTGCGGCGGCGGCCGGTTCCGGCCGCGGAGCCCGAGGTCTCGCGCCCTCCGCAGCGCGCGCTTCCCGTCCAGGTCAACGAGCTCACGGGCCTCGTAATCGCCGCGGCGCACGATCCCTCGGTGGTGGCGTTCGGCTCCGCGTGCCCCAGCGGCGAGCTGTTTCAGCTCGAGCGCATCCGCCGGGTGCTCGTCTCCCGCGCGCGTCGCGATCGGAACGCGATCGGACGCTACGGCCTACCGCCGGGCAGCGAGCGCCTGCGTCGCGCGATCGCGCGCCGTGCGCTCGAGTGGGGCTGCCGGATCGATCACCGGAACCTGATCACCACGTCGAGCTGCATGGAGGCCGTCAACCTGTGCCTGCGGGCGGTCACCCGGCCGGGCGACACCGTGGCGCTCGAGTCGCCGACCTTCTATGGTTTCCTGCAGATCCTCGAGACGCTCGGCCTGCGCGCGCTCGAGATTCCCACGCATCCGCGCAGCGGCATCTCGCTCGAGGCGCTCGAGGTCGCGCTGCAAGCGCACGACATCAAGGCGGCGATCGTGATGCCGACGATCTCAAATCCCATTGGCGCCACCATGACCGACGCTGCAAAGAAGCGCCTCGTGTCGATGCTCGCCGCAAACCGGGTACCGCTCATCGAGGATCACATCTATGGCGAGCTCCAGCACGCCGGCTCGCTGCCGCGCGCGGCAAAGAGCTACGACCGCGGCGGCAACGTCATGCTCTGCAGCTCGTTCAGCAAGACCCTGGCCCCCGGCCTGAAAGCGGGCTGGATCGAGCCGGGTCGATGGGGCGAGCGGATTCGCACCTTGAAGTTCGCCGCGAGCGGCGGGCAGAACGAGCTCGTCGAGCTGACGGTGGCGGAATTGCTCGAGTCTGGCGGCTACGAGCGCTCGCTGCGCCAGCTGCGGCGGCGGTTCGAGGCGCAAGTCGACATGGCACGGGGCGTCATCGTGGAGTCGTTTCCCCGCGGCACGCAGGTCACGCGACCGGAAGGCGGCTTCGTCGTCTGGGTTGAGCTGCCGAAGCGGTGCGATTCCGTCGCGCTCTTCGAGCAGCTCCTCAGCCGCGGCATCACGATCGCGCCGGGGCCCATGTTTTCCGCGACGCAGCGCTACCGCAACTGCATGCGCATCAGCCTGGGGCAGCCCTGGACGGAGCGCACCGAGCGTGCGTTACGGGAGGTCGGTGCGCTCGCGCGGAACATGATAGGAAGCTAGCTCACCTCGAATCTTCCGCGGCTTGGCGTTGCGACCGGCGCGCTTGAAGCTTGGCGGCCATCCCAACGCGCGGCAGCCCTGGCAAAGCCCGCTAAGATGGGCGATGAAAAATTCCGACGTCCCGATGATGGCGCTGCGCCGCGCGGTGCAGATCTGCGGCGGGCTCCACGCGCTGAGCGACAAGCTGATGGTCTCGACCGACGTGCTCGAGCGCATGATCGCCGGCGAAGAGACGGTGCCGCAGCCGCTTTTCACGCAGACGGTCGGCCTCCTCCTCGAGGCGACCGCGACGAGGGCGCCGAAACGCACGCCGGACTCGAACGACGGCGGACGAAAAGGCCCGCGCAACTGAAGCGAAATACCTTGCCGCACAGCGCGCCGTCGCGTATCGTGCGCGCTCCTCGGTAGTCGCCTGTCGTAGCGCCGGCCTCGCCGGCGATTCTTCAGCACCTCTCCCGCCGCAGAACCGCAGTCGTCGCGCCCCTATAAGGGACAGATAAGGGGCGCATAAGGAATTCATATGGCCAAGGAAGAAATGATCGAGATGGAGGGCACCGTCGAAGAGGTGCTGCCCAACACGCAGTTTCGCGTTCGACTCACGAACGGAGCGGGCGTGCTCGCCTATTGCGGCGGCAAGATGCGCCAGCGGCGCATTCGCGTCATCGCCGGCGATCGCGTAACGCTCGAGATATCGCCGTACGACGCGACGCGCGGCCGCATAAACTTTCGACACCTGGACAGCTCGGCGCCGGCATCCCCGAGGCGGTTCCCTTTCAAGCGGCGATAGTGTGTTACAGTGCGCGCCGCAGTGATCTTCAAGCAGTGAAGTGCGCCGTCCCCTCAGCCGCTCGTGAAACTCCGTGCGGTGCCGAAGTGGCAGTTCAATTCCCTTGATGTCATGCCCGTACGCGCGGCCGGTTTCGCTGCGCAAACACCAAAGGAAAGTGAACATGGCAACAGGTACCGTTAAGTGGTTCAACGACTCGAAGGGTTTCGGCTTCATCACGCCGGATGACGGTGGCAAGGATCTCTTCGCCCACCACACCTCGATTCAAGGCACCGGCTACAAGTCGCTCAAGGACGGCCAGAAGGTCTCCTTCGACGTGACGCAGGGCCAGAAGGGCCCGGCCGCGGCGAACGTCAAGCCGCTGTAGTCGGTCCCGCAGCACCGAAAAAGCCGGCCTGATGGTCGGCTTTTTTGTTTTAGGGCCGGCTTTTTTTTGTGCCGGCTTTGCCGGGAAAGTCCTGACAGGGAGGTCACGGCAGACGCGACAAATACGCTATGCGAGACTCGGG
>JAFARH010000118.1 GCA_019245555.1 Betaproteobacteria bacterium | reverse complement strand
CCGTTCAAAATCCCGTCGTCATCGATGGTGCCGACGCTCCTCGTCGGCGATTTCATCCTCGTGAACAAGTTCACCTACGGTATCCGCCTGCCGGTGGCGAACAAGAAAGTGATCCAGCTGAATAATCCGGAGCGTGGCGACGTGATGGTGTTCCGCTACCCCGAAGATCCGTCGCTCGACTACATCAAACGCGTCGTCGGCCTGCCAGGCGACAAGGTCGAGTACCGCAACAAACGGCTCACCATCAGCGGCCAGCTGGTGCAGACGAGGCAGATCGACGACTACCCGTCCCGCGAGCGCATGCAGTTTTCCCGCCGCTACATCGAGACGCTCGGCAGCGTGCAGCATGAAATACTGCTCGAGGACGACGCGCCCGCGGGCGTCCTGCCGACGCGAGCCGGGGGCGGCAATTGCAACTACAATAGCGCGGGCCTGACGTGCACCGTGCCGCCAGGCCACTATTTCGTGATGGGCGACAACCGCGACAACTCGAGCGACAGCCGCGTCTGGGGCTTCGTCCCGGACGAAAACATCGTCGGCAAGGCCTTCTTCATCTGGCTGAACCTCGGCGAGCTCGGGCGCTTCGGCTCGTTCCACTAGCAAGGGAGGAGAGCATGCTCAACAGCCAAAGAGGGGTCAGCATCATGGCCCTGATCGCCGTACTGGTAGTGCTTGCCGTGGTAGCGCTGTTCGGCATGAAGGTCGTTCCCTCCTTCCTGGAATTCCGCTCCGCGCAGAAAGCGATCGATGCGATTGCCCGTGACATGCCGAACGGTTCACCCGCCGATATCCGCCGCGCCTTCGAGAATCGCTCGAACATCGACGATATCACTACGATCAAGCCGGCAGACCTGGACATCGGCAAGGACGGCAACGCGGTAACGATCGCCTTCTCCTACCGCAAGGAAGTGCCGCTCTTCAAGAACGTGGGCCTATACATCGACTACGCGGCCTCGGCCGGAGGCCAGTAGATCGGACTGGAACAGCCCGATCTGGAAGAACGACTGGGGCACCGTTTCTCGCGGCCCCAGCTTCTGGAGCAGGCGCTGACGCACCGCAGCCGCGGCGCGGACCACAACGAAAGGCTTGAATTCCTCGGCGACGGCGTGCTGGGCTGCGCAGTGGCCGAAGAGCTGTACGCGCGCTTTCCGAGGCTCTCCGAAGGCAAGCTGACTCGGCTCCGTGCGAGCCTTGTGCGGGAGGAAGCGCTTGCCGAGCTCGCTCGCGAGCTCGGCTTGGCGTCGCTCGTCCGGCTCGGCGAAGGCGAGCTCGCGGCGGCAGCGGAGCCGCGTGCCTCGATCCTCGCCGACGCGTTGGAGGCGGTATTCGGCGCGATCTTCATCGACGGCGGCTACGATCCCGCACGCACGGCCGTGCGGGTCGCCTTTGCACGGCGCTTCGATGCCCTCGACCCCGATCGCGCCGCAAAGGACGCGAAGACCGAGCTGCAGGAGAAGCTGCAGGCTGCGCACCGCCCGCTGCCCGCATACAGAGTGCTCTCCGTGCACGGCGCGGCCCACCGGCAGTCGTTCGACGTCGAATGCGCGGTCGGCGACATTACTTCCCGCGGCACAGGCAGCTCGCGGCAGCGCGCCGAGCAGGAGGCCGCGCGCGCCATGCTGGAGAAGCTTTGAGTCACCGCTGCGGCACGGTCGCGCTGGTCGGCCGCCCGAACACCGGCAAGTCGAGCCTGCTCAACCGCTTGGTCGGCGAGAAGCTGTCCATCGTCTCCGCGCGTCCGCAGACCACTCGTCATCTCATTTCCGGAATCCTCACGCGCCCGGAATGCCAGTACATCTTCGTCGACGCGCCGGGCAACCCGCCGCGGTTGAAGAGCGTGCTGCACAAGGCCCTCAACCGCCGCGTCGGCGAAGCGGCGAGCCAGGCGGATGTGGTTCTCTTCGTCGTAGAGGCACTGCGGTTTGTGCCGGAAGATGGCGCAGCACTGGAGCGCATCCCGGCCGGGCAGAAGGTGATCGCCGTGATCAACAAGGTGGATACGGTCAAGCGGAGCGGCGACCTCATCCCGTTCCTTGATCGGCTGGCCAAGACCCGCGAGTTCGCTGCGCTGGTGCCGGTCAGCGCCAAAAGCGGCAGGAACTTGCCCGAGCTGCTTCGTGTCATTGCAGCCGCACTCCCGCAAGGACCCGCCGCCTATCCCGAGGACCAGCTCACCGATCGCGATGAGCGCTTTTTCGCTGCCGAGGCGCTGCGTGAAAAAATCTTTGAAACGCTGGGCGAAGAGCTTCCTTATCGCTGCGAGGTGGTGGTCGACAGCTTCAAGGAAGAAGGGCGCCTGCGGCGCATCGAAGCGAGCATCCTTGTCGAGCGCGATAGCCAGAAGGCGATCATCCTCGGCAAGGGCGGCGAGCGGCTTAAAGCGATGGCCACCGCCGCGCGCAAGGATCTCGAGCGGTTGTTCGACGGCAAGGTCTATCTCGGCGTGTGGGTCAAGGTGCGGCGCGCGTGGACGGATGACGCGCGTGTGCTGCGACAATTGGGGTACGAGTGAAAAAGCGCGCCGACCACGAGCCCGGATATGTGCTCCACACGTACCCGTACAAGGAGACGAGCCTCATCGTCGAGGCCTTCACGCACCGGCATGGTCGTGTGTCGCTGCTCGCCCGCGGTGCGCGTCGACCGCGCTCGGCCATGCGCGGTGTCCTGCTCGCCTTCCATCCGCTGCGGCTGGGCTGGAGTGGCTCGGCCGAGCTTTCCAATCTCATGCAGGCGGAGTGGGGCGGTGCGCTCCAGCCTCTCGCCGGCCGCGGGTTGATGTGCGGCTTCTACTTGAACGAGCTGATCCTGCGCCTTCTCCCGCGCGAGGACCCGCACGAGGGCCTTTACGACGCCTATTCGGCGGTTCTGCGCAGCTTCGAGAAGCGGCTCCTTGCCGAGCTGGGATACGCGCCGCTCCTCGACCGCGAGGCGCTCTCCGGTGATCCCATCGAGGCCACCGAGTCTTACGTCTATGAGCCCGACCGCGGCCCGGTTCGCGCTGCGCGGGGCGACTTGCGGGTGAGCGGCAGGACGCTCCTCGACCTTGCGGCGGACGACTATAGCCGCAGTGAAACCCGCGACGAGGCGCGCTACCTTATGCGTGCGCTGATCGGTCAGCGCCTGCATGGGCAGGTGCTGCACACGCGCAGCGTCCTGATGGAGCTGAACGAGCTGTGATCGCGCATCTATGATCGAGCTGGGTGTCAACGTTGACCACGTCGCAACCGTGCGCCAGGCTCGCCGCACCTACGAGCCGGACCCGGTCTGGGCTGCGGTGGAGGCGCATCTCGGCGGCGCCGACGGCATAACCTGCCACCTGCGCGAAGACCGTCGCCACATCCAGGACGAGGACGTGCGGCGCCTGCGAGAGCTGACGCACATCCGCCTGAATCTGGAAATGGCGGCGACCGACGAGATGGTCGGCATCGCCAGCCGGATCAAGCCGGAGATGGCGATGCTCGTGCCCGAAGGCCGCGCGGAGATCACCACCGAAGGCGGGCTCGACATCGTTCGCAATGAGAAGGTTGTCACTAGCGCTGTAAAGCGGCTGAAGGATGCCGGCATCGTCGTATCGGTCTTCATCGATGCCGAGCTGAAGCAAGTGGAGGCGGCAGCGCGCGTCGGCGCTTCGGTGTGCGAGATCCATACCGGGCCTTATGCGCACACGTTCCATTCGAAGGGGCGTGACGCCGAGACTCCGCAGGTCGTCGCGGAGCTCAAACGTATCCAGGCGGCGGGCGACGCCATCCGCAAGCTCGGCATGCGCTTCAACGCCGGACATGCGCTCAACTACTTCAACGTCCAACCGATCGCCGCACTGGACGGTATCCGCGAGCTGCACATCGGCCACGCCATCGTCAGCCGCGCCGTGTTCGTCGGTATGCGCGAGGCGGTGCGCCAGATGAAGGCGCTGATGGTGCAGGCCGCGCGTTGATCTTCGGCGTCGGCACCGACGTGGTGGAGATCTCGCGCATCGAGGCGGCGCTCAAGCGCCACGGCGAGCGCTTTGCGTTGCGCATCCTGTGCCCGCCCGAGCTCGAGCGCTTCAAGCGCCATCGCCTGCCGGCGAACTATCTCGCCAAGCGTTTCGCCGCCAAGGAAGCGTTTACCAAAGCTCTCGGTACCGGCATCAAGTCGCCGGCCAATTGGCATGGCGTGTGGGTACGGAACCTCGCGTCGGGCAAGCCGGTGCTCGAGTTCTCGGAGCCCTTGGCGAAGCTGCTGAAGGCGAAGGGCGTGACCAATGCCCATGTCTCGCTATCGGATGAGAAGGGCGTGGCCTTCGCGACGGTGATTCTCGAGTGCGAAAAGTAAGGCTGCCGCCCGGGCCCGTCGTCGTCGACGTGCTCGGTCCGGTTCTCACCGACGAGGACAAAGAACGCGTCCGCCACCCCGCGGCCGGCGCGGTGATCCTCTTCGCGCGGAATTACGAGAACCTGGAGCAGCTAGCCGCGCTGACCGCCGATATCGAGCGCCAGCGCGAGCCGGCGCTGCCGGTGTGCGTGGATCACGAAGGCGGGCGCGTGCAGCGCTTCAAGGAAGGCTTCACGCCGATCCCGCCCATGCGCACGCTAGGGAAGATGTGGGACCGGGATCGCGAGAAGGGTCGCGAGCTTGCCACGTCGATCGGCTACATCATTGCCGCCGAGCTCGGTGCGCAGGGCGTGGATTTCAGCTTCGCGCCGGTGCTCGACCTCGACTACGGCGGCAGCTCGGTGATCGGTGATCGCGCGCTGCACTTCGACCCGACCGCCGTCGGCTCGCTCGGCGCTTGCCTGGTGAAGGGCCTTGCGCAGGGCGGAGTCGGGGCGGTGGGCAAGCATTTTCCGGGGCACGGCTATGCCGAGGCCGATTCTCATGTCGCCGTTCCGCGCGACGACCGGACGTTCAAGGAGATCGCGCGCAAGGACATCGCGCCGTACAAGGCGGTGATCGAGGCCGGGCTTGCCGGCGTCATGCCGGCGCATGTGATTTATCCGCAGGTCGATCCCCAGCCGGCCGGATACTCAGCGCACTGGCTGCAGGAGGTGCTGCGCAAGCAGCTCGGCTTCCAGGGCATTGTCTTCAGTGATGACCTGTCGATGGAAGGCGCCGCAGTCGCCGGCGGACCACCCGAGCGTGCGCGCGCGGCGATCACCGCGGGATGCGACATGGTCCTGCTCTGCAACAACCCGCCGGGGCTCGATGCGTTGCTGCAATCGCTCGCTGAGGTGCCGCTCGGAAACCAGGCGGGCCTAGACCGCATGCGCAGGCAGGGCGGGCGCGACCTCAGGAAGAGCGTGGCGTACCGCGAGGCGCAGGAAGTTCTTTCGGGCCTGGCATGAAAAAGGCCGCCCGCGGGCGGCCCAGGAATTGCGTGCGGCGGGAGTTACTCCATAGCCTCCACGGCGAGCGCATTGAATTGCGCATACTTCTCGCCGATGGCCCGCACCTGCTTGAACTCGGTCGAGCTGCGGTATTTCTTGTATTCCTCCATGCTCGGCCAGAGCTGCACGGTGACGCGCGACCCCAATGACTTGCCTTCGACCACCGTGGGGCTCGAGCTTGCCGCGACGATCTTGCCGCCCGATTTCTTGATCAGCGCCTGCGCCTTCGGCGCGTAATCTTTCATGTAGTTGTCCGAGTCCTTCACGCTGATTTGAGCCACCACGTAGATCTGCTTCGACTTCGCCTGCGCATGCAGGCCTTCGACCATTGCGCCACCCAGCGCGAAGGCGGCGAGCACCGCCAACGCGACTTTCGTCTTCGATTTCACGATTAGCTCCCCTTTCCCGGCGGAATGCCGGGACGAGCAGCCTACGCCCGTTCTCTTTGCGCCGGGGCAGACGTTGGGGTTTTCAAGATAAGCACGTTGCCGGCGACGGAAATCATGATTCCCAGCCAGGTCAGGGCATGGAAGCGGAAGCCCTCGAAGGCGGCGGAGACGAAAAGCGCCGCGATCGGCGTCATGACTCCGATGTAGCCGGCGCGCGCCACGCCGATGTGCTTGAGCAGCGTCAGGTAGCTCGCGAAGGCGATGATCGAGCCGAACATCGCAAGATAGGCAAGCGACAACATATAGGCCGGCGTTGGCAGGAAGGAAAGCGGTTTGCCGGCACCGAGGCCGATCAGCAAGGCGCTCAGTCCGCCGTAGAACATGCCCCATCCCATGCCTTGCCAGAGCGGCATTCCAGCGCGCTGGTTGCGATGCGCGACGATGCTGCCGAAAGCGGAGATCACGACGCTGAGCGCGGTGAAGAGCGCGCCTTTAGCCGTGTCAGTTCCGCTGCGCAGCTGCGAAAGCTCCGGATAGAAGATGGCGACGATGCCGCCGATGCCGAGCATCGAAGCCAGCGCGACGCGTCGCGTCATCGGCGTACCGAAGAAGGTTCGCATGCCGAGCATGCCGAGGAGGGGGCTCGCCGAATAGCCGACGGCGACGAGGCCGGAAGCCACGTGCTGCTCGGCGTAGTACACGAACACGTAGCTCACGCCGAAGGCGCCGAGGCCGAAGAGTACGAGCCAGGCGTGCTCGCGCGCGCTAAAGCGAAGCGGGAGCTTGCGGAGCCGACACCAGGTAAAGATGAGGAGCGAGGCGAGCAGGAACCGGTACGCCACGCTCATCTCGGGTGCGACGCTGCCGAGCTGGAACGTGATCGCAAGCCAGGTGGTGCTCCAGATCGCGACGCAAATCGCGAAGTACTGAAGATCGACTACGCGCGCTCCATGTACTTGCCTTCGGCGGTGTCGATCTTGATCTTTTCGCCCTTGTTGATGAAGGGCGGCACCTGCACCGTGATGCCGGTCTCCATCTTCGCCGGCTTGAAGGAGTTCGTGGCGGTGGCGTTCTTGATGCCGGGCTCGGTGTCGACGACTTCGAGCACGACGGACGGCGGCAGCTCGACGCCGATCGCGCGGCCATTGTAAAAGTTGATCTGCACGTCGGTGTTCGGCAGGAGATAGCCCGACTGGCCCTCGAGGAAATCCGCGTCGAGCGACATCTGCTCGTAGTTTTCCTTGTCCATGAAGACGAAATGATCGCCGTCCTGGTAGAGGTACTGCATGTCGCGCGGATCGACGAACGCGCGCTCGATCTTGTCTTCGGTGCGGAAGCGCTGGTTGGTCTTGGTGCCTTTGTCGATGTCCTTCATCTCGACCTGCATGAAGGCGCCGCCGCGACCGCCGACGTGCACGTGGTAGCTCTTGAGGACGCGCCAGACGCGCTTGTCCCACTCGAGAAGTTGCCCGGGACGGATCTCGACCGCTTCGACTTTTGCCATGTTTCTCGCCTGCGAAAAAGGCGCGAATTTTAGCGCATTTATAATGATTTCAATGGCATTTGATGCAAATGGGATTTGACCCAAAACGCTTCGTCGCCGGGCTGCCCAACCTGCCCGGCGTGTACCGAATGCTGGGGAAAGATGGCGAAGCCCTTTACGTCGGCAAGGCTCGGGAGCTCAAGAAGCGCGTTTCTTCCTACTTCACCAAGACTGCGCAGAGCCCGCGCATCGAGATGATGCTGACGCAGGTCGCGAACATGGAGGTGACGGCCACGCGCTCGGAGGGGGAGGCGCTCCTCCTCGAGAACAACCTCATCAAGAGCCTCAACCCCCGCTACAACATCCTCTTTCGCGACGACAAGTCCTATCCCTACCTGATGGTCACCGGGCACCGGTATCCGCGACTCGGCTTCCATCGCGGCGCGAAGGACAAGAAGCATCGGTACTTCGGGCCCTTTCCCCACGCGTATGCGGTGCGCGAGAGCATCCAGCTGCTGCAACGGGTGTTCCGGCTGCGCACTTGCGAAGACACGGTGTTCGAGAACCGCTCTCGCCCGTGCCTGCTTCACCAGATTCACCGCTGCACGGCGCCTTGCACTGGCAAGATCGCGCCGGAGCCGTACGCCGAAGATGTCGCCAATGCGGTGCTCTTCCTCGAGGGGCGTGAGGACGATGTCATCAAAGGCTTGACGGAGAAGATGCAGCTAGCCTCTGACGAGAAGCATTACGAGCAGGCGGCGATCTATCGCGACCAGATCCGCGCGCTCACGCGCGTGCAGGCACGCCAGTACGTCGAGTCGCACCGGGGCGTCGAAGCCGACGTGGTCGCGTGCGTCATCGAAGGCGGCATCGCCTGCGTGAACCTGGTGATGATCCGTCGCGGCCGCCATGTCGGCGATCGCAGCTTTTTTCCGGCCAACGCCGAGGGCGCGGCTCCCGCGGAGGTAGTCGCAGCATTTCTCGGGCAGCACTATCTCGAGCAGCCGGTACCGGGGCTCGTCATCGCGAGCGAGCCCGTCGAGGGATTTGATGCCATAACGCCGTCCCATGGCGAGCGCCGCGTTTGGCTCGACATGGCGACCAAGAATGCCGAGCTCGCCATCGCGCAGCGCGTCCGGGACCGGGCGACGCAGGAAACGCGCCTCGCCGCGCTGCGTGAAGTGCTCGGCCTGCCGGAAGGCGCGAACCGCATCGAGTGCTTCGATATCAGCCACACGATGGGCGAGGCGACAGTCGCCTCCTGCGTGGTCTACGATCGGAGCCAGATGCAGAAATCCGAATACCGGCGGTTCAACATCCGCGACATCACGCCGGGGGACGACTACGCCGCCATGCGTCAGGTTCTCACGCGCCGCTACGAAAAGGTGACCGCCGAGGGCGGCAAGGTGCCGGACCTCGTGCTGATCGACGGCGGCAAGGGACAGGTGGGCATTGCGCGTAGCGTGCTCGCCGACCTGGGCCTGCACCAGGTGGCGATCGTGGGTGTGGCCAAAGGACCCGAACGTAAGCCGGGGATGGAGGAGCTCATCATCGAGCTGGAAGCGCGCACCCTGCAGCTCGCGCCGTCGCACCCCGGCCTGCACCTCATCCAGCAGATTCGCGACGAGGCGCACCGCTTCGCGATCGTCGGACACCGCGCGCGGCGCGGAAAAGCGCGCACGACGTCGAAGCTGAACGAGATCCCGGGCATCGGTGCGAAGCGCCGGCAGGCGCTGATCGAGCACTTCGGGGGGCTGCGAGGCGTGCAGGCGGCCGCAGTGGATGACATTGCCAAGGTCGAAGGCATCAGCCGACCCCTAGCCGAGCGCATCTATCGGCACCTGCATGAGTCGGCCGCGGCATGATCGTCCTCAACGTCCCGAACGCCATCACGCTGTCGCGGATCATCATGATCCCGCTCATCGTGGGCATCTTCTACCTGCCCGACGATTGGCTCTCGTTCTCGGCCAAGAATGTCACCGCGACGGCGATCTTCATCTTCGCAGCGGTGACGGACTGGCTCGATGGCTACCTCGCGAGGAAGCTGAACCAGATGTCGGCCTTCGGCGCGTTCCTGGATCCGGTCGCCGATAAGCTGATCGTTGTCGGCGCGCTGGTCGTGCTCCTGCACCTGAGCCGGGTCGACATGATCGTTGCGTTGATCATCGTCGGCCGCGAAATCGCCATCTCGGCACTTCGGGAATGGATGGCAAAGGTGGGGCAGGCGCGGAGCGTTGCCGTGGCCTTCATCGGAAAGTTGAAGACGGTGAGCCAGATGGTCGCCATTCCGATGCTGCTCTATAACGACGAGCTCTTCACGGTCGACTGCAATTGGTGGGGGACCGTGCTGATCATCATCGCGGCGGTGCTCACTGTCGTGTCGATGCTCTACTACCTGCGCAAGGCGCTGCCCTATGCCAGGGTGGGCGCTTGATATAATTCGCCCCTTTCGCGGGAATAGCTCAGTTGGTAGAGCGCAACCTTGCCAAGGTTGAGGTCGCGAGTTCGAGACTCGTTTCCCGCTCCAGATCCGAGAGGGAAGGCCCCAGCCGAACGAAACGGGACCTTCCCTTTT
>JAFARH010000111.1 GCA_019245555.1 Betaproteobacteria bacterium | reverse complement strand
GACTACCTCAAGGACATCCACGAATCAGGCAAGCACCTGCTATCCCTCATCAACGATATCCTCGACCTCTCGAAGATCGAGGCGGGCCGGATGGACCTCGATCTCTCGAACTTCCACCTGCCGACCGCGCTTTCGAATGCAATGACGCTCATTCGCGAGCGCGCGCAGCGCCACGGTATCCAGCTCGGGCTGGACGTCGATCCCAAGCTGGACGAGATCCAGGCCGACGAGCGCAAGGTGAAGCAGATCCTGCTGAACCTGCTCTCGAACGCGGTGAAGTTCACTCCCGATGGCGGCCGTGTCGATGTCATCGCGAAGATGGATACGACCAAGGTCGCTATCGCAGTGAGGGACACTGGCATCGGCATTGCGCCGGAGGATCAGGCAGTCGTATTCGAGGAATTCAAGCAGGTCGGGCGCGACTACACGCGCAAGGCGGAGGGCACCGGCCTCGGCCTCGCGCTCACCAAGCGCTTCGTCGAGTTGCACGGCGGCGAGATCAGTCTCGCCAGCGCGCCGGGCAAAGGCTCGACCTTCACCATCACTCTTCCAATTAAGCACTAAGGCAACCCATGAGCACGGTCCTCATCGTCGAAGACAACGAAAAGAATATGAAGCTCTCGCGTGATGTGCTGCAGGCGAAGGGCTACAAGACGCTCGAAGCCGTCACCGGCGAAGAGGGCGTCGCGCTCGCGAAGCAACATGTCCCCGATCTGGTCCTGATGGACATCCAGCTTCCGGGCATCAACGGCATCGAAGCGTTCAAGCAGATTCGGGCTGATGCGAAGACGGCGAAGGTGCCTGTCGTCGCGCTCACAGCATCGGTGACGCCGACTGACCGCAGCGCGATCACCGCCGCCGGCTTCGACGCGTTCGTGAGCAAGCCGATCAACCTGAAGGAGTTTCTCGATACCGTGAAACGGCTGGTCGAGGGAGCGAAAAAGTAATGGCGCAGAAAATCCTCGTCGTCGACGACACGCCGCAGAACATCAAGCTGCTCGGCGATCTCCTTCGCGCGAAGGGCTATGAAGTCACCACTGCTGCAAGCGGCGAGCAGGCGCTCGAGAGCATCGCCAAGGCGCCGCCAGACCTTGTATTGCTCGACATCATGATGCCCGGCATCTCGGGTTACGACGTCACTCGCAAGCTTCGCGAGAACCCGGCCACGGCGCTTCTACCGATCGTGCTCGCGACATCGCTCGACCCGAATCAGGAACGCGTGAAAGGAATCGAGGCGGGCGCCGACGATTTCCTCTCCAAGCCTGTCAACCAGGCAGAGCTCTTCGCTCGGGTTAAGTCGCTCCTGCGCATCAAAGCACTGCAGGACGAACGTCTCACGCGCCTGAAAAGCTTCTTCTCCCCCCAGCTCGCCGAAGCGATTGCCGCCGGGAAAGGCGAAGACGTCCTGAAGACTCACCGGCGCGAAATCACCGTTCAGTTCTTCGATCTGCGCGGCTTCACTGCTTTCACGGACAACGCCGAGCCGGAGGAGGTGATGGAGCTCCTGCGCGCCTACCACGCGCCCCTCGGCAAGATCGTGCTCGAGCACCAAGGCACGCTCGAGCGCTTCGCCGGCGATGCGGTGATGGTCTTCTACAACGACCCGGTACCGATTGAGCGGCCCGCCGAACACGCTATGAAAGCGGCACTGTCGATGATGGAAGCCTTCCAGCCCATCGCGCAGCACTGGAAGAAGCGAAGCGGCTTCGAGCTCGGCCTCGGCTGTGGCATCGCTCAGGGCTACGCCACGCTCGGCGCTATCGGCTTCGAAGGGCGTTGGGACTACGCCGCGATCGGCAACGTCACCAACCTTGCCGCACGCCTTTGCTCTGAAGCGAAGGCCGGGCAGATCCTCGCCGACCGCAAGACCATGGCAGCGTTAGACGGCACTTTCGATTTCGAGCCCGTGGGGGAGCTCAGCCTCAAGGGTTTTTCCAAGCCAATGCCCGGTTTCGCCCTGAAAAACAAATAGGACGCAGTCCCTTCCCCAGGGCTTCCTTCTAACCGCATCCGGCAGATCCTGCCGGAGTAAGGCCTAGGGCCGGACGCCTATCTCTCTCGCGATCGAGTCGGAGTCCACGTCGGCGCCGTCGAGTCCCAGGGCTTCCTCGTCCCAGTCTTCGCCGTCGGCGTAGTCCGCGTCCTCGAAATCGATCTCGTCGTCGAGCAGGTCTTCGGGTTGCATTGCGATGCCCTCGTTGATGACGAGGGGCATTGTGCGTACCGGAGTATTACGCGGGCGCCGCGGGGCGGAGAGTCCGCCGGGACTACGCTAGGGGTGTACGTCCTCGCAAAACCAGTCGTCGGGGAGTTCGGTGCCGACGCGCTGCGCTCGAGCCTTCTTGAGGACGTAGGCGCCGGCGGCGGCGAACTGCAGGCCCGTGCCGACGTTATTCATGAAACAGGTGATCTCCTTCGGGCTTTGGCGGCCCTTCGCCTGGCCGGCGAGGACGTCGGCAACGTCGGCGAAGCGGTCCATCTTGATGCTGCCGTCGTTCCACCAGCCCTTGCTCGACTCGCTCTGCACGTTAGGCGTGCCTTGCATGACATGGTCGATGTGCTTCGACTGGCGGCGGTTGCTGAAGATGACGCGGTCGCAGCGGTTCAGCACTTCGGGATCGACTTCCTGCGTCTTGATGCAGCTGATGTGCACGCCGGGCTTGAGCCACCGCGGCTCGAGGACTCGCACCATCGACGAGGTGGCGGCGGCGATGACGTCGGCTCCGTCGGCGGCCGCATCGGCGCTGTCGACCGCCCGGATATCCGTGCCGTGGATCTTGCGCTGCTCGGCGATGAAGGCTTCGCGCGTCTCGCGCCGCGGGCTGTAGACGCGCACTTCACTGAACTTCCGCACGGCGAGCGCGGCCGACAGCTGCGTCACGGCTTGCCAGCCGCTGCCGATGAGCGCGAGCACCTTTGAGTCCTCGCGCGAGAGATGCCTGAGCCCAAGCCCGCTCGTCGCGCCGACGCGCAGGTTCTGCATCACGCCGTCGGGGAACATGGCCATCAGCGCTCCGGTCTCGGTGTTGAAGAGAAGGACGAGGCCGACCCAGCGTCCGCCGGTGCTCGAGGGCGCGAGCGGCTGCTTCACCCGTCGCGGCTTGCCGGCGACGAGTGGGTGCGTGACCACGTCGGAGTTGATGCGCAGCGCCTGGATCTTCTCGCGCGGCCAGGTCCCGCCCATATGCTTGAACGCGTAGTAGGCGCCCTGCAGGCTATGCGGCCCGATACTGTCGACGCGGGGCGAGAAGAGCACCCGCTCGGCCGCGACGTCGTGGTACATCGGCTCGAGCGCCTTCATGCACTCCTCGATGGTGAGGAGCTTGCCGATTTCTTCGTTGCTGAGGACGAGCATTATTCCGGCTTGATTCCCGCCTCCTTGATGGCGCGGCCGTAGCGCTGCGTGTCGGCACGCATCGCCTGGACGAAGCGCTCGGGTGTGCCGCCGATCGGCTCGTAGAACTGCTGTGCCAGCTTCTCGCGCAGGTCGGGCGACTGCAGCGCTTTGTTGAGCTCGGCGTTGAGGCGCGCCTGGATCGGCACCGGCACGCGGCTACCGGTCATGAGGCCGAACCAGAGATCAAACACCAGGTCCGGATAGCCGGCCTCGATGGCGGTTGGATAGTCGGGTGCGAAGGCGCTGCGCGTGCTGCCCATCACTGCGTAGCCGCGCAGCTTCCCGCTCTTGATCTGCGGATTGAAGTGCGCAACGGTGCTGATGAAGACCGGTACCTGTTCGCCGAGCACTGCTGTCAGCGCATCGCCACAGCCTTTATAGGGGATGTGCGTCCATTTGAAGCCCGCTTCAGCGGCAAGCAGCTCGCCGGCGAGGTGCTGCGCGGAGGCGGGACCGCACGCGGTGAACTGGACCTTGCCATTGTTCTCCTTGGCGTAGGCAAGGAGCTCGGTGAAGGTCTTCACCGGGAAGCTGGGATGAGCGCCGATCATGATCGGCGTGCTCGAGACGAGCGCGATCGGCGCGAGATCCTGCGGCTCGTACGGCACCTTGGCGTATACCATGGGAATGGTGACGATGTTGTTCGGCACCATGAGGAGCGTGTGCCCGTCGGGCTCCGCCTTCGCCGCAGCGTCGATGCCGATCATGCCGCCGGCGCCGGTGCGGTTCTCCACCAAACAGGGCTGGCCGAGCGACTGCGGGAAGCGCTCGCACAGATAACGCGCCATCAGGTCGTTGGCGCCCCCGGGTGCGAACGGGACGATGATCCGGACCGGCTTCGTCGGAAAGCTCTGCGCCTGCGCCGTTGAGACGGCAAGCGCGAGCAATCCGGCGAGGATCCTCAATGCACGACCTCGAAGAGGCCCGCGGCCCCCATGCCGCCGCCGATGCACATCGTGACCACGACGTGCTTGGCCTTGCGCCGGCGCCCTTCGATCAGCGCGTGGCCGACGAGGCGTGCGCCGCTCATGCCGTAGGGATGGCCGACGGCGATGGCGCCGCCGTTGACGTTGAGCTTGTCCATCGGGATGCCGATGCGCTTCGCGCAATAGATCACCTGCACGGCGAAGGCCTCATTCAGCTCCCAAAGGTCGATGTTCGAGACGCTCTTGCCCGCCTGCTGCAGGAGCTTCGGAATGGCGAACACCGGGCCGATGCCCATCTCGCGCGGATCACAGCCCGCCACGGCGAAGCCGCGGAAGATGCCAAGGGGCTTCAACCCGTGCCTCGCGGCTTCGCTATCGCTCATCACGACCGCGGCGGAGGCGCCGTCGGAGAACTGGCTCGCGTTGCCCGCGGCGATGCAGCCGCCTTCGATCGCCGGCTTGATCTGCGACACGCCTTCGTATGTCGTATCGGGACGGATGCCTTCGTCCTCCGACGAGATCACTTCCTTCATCGTCTCGGTGTTGGTGTGCTTGTCGACCACCTTCTGCTTCACGGTGATCGGCACGATCTCGTCCTTGAACTTGCCCTCGGCGCGCGCCTTCGCCGCCCGCTGCTGGCTCTGCACGCCGTAGCGGTCCTGCTCCTCGCGCGTGATCTCGTACTTGCGCGCCACGTACTCGGCGGTCTGCAGCATCGGCCAGTAGATCTCGGCGTGGTGGCGGTGCAGCCACTCGTCCTGGAAGTGGTGCTTGTTCATCTCGTTCTGCACGAGCGAGATCGACTCGACGCCGCCGGCCACGAAGATATCGCCTTCGCCGGCGATGACGCGCTGCGCGGCGAGCGCGATGGTCTGCAGGCCGGAGGAGCAGAAGCGGTTCACGGTCATGCCCGGTACGCTCTGCGGCAGCCCGCTTCGCACGGCGATCTGCCGCGCGATGTTCCAGCCGGTCGCGCCTTCCGGATTCGCGCAGCCGATGATCACATCCTCAACCTCATCGGCGTCGAGCTTTGCGCGCTCGAGCGCCGCGTGCACCACGTGGCCGCC
>JAFARH010000004.1 GCA_019245555.1 Betaproteobacteria bacterium | reverse complement strand
CCCAGGCAATACCCGATGAAGTTCACTTCCCGCTGGCCGGTCGCCCGTGCGACGAAATCCATGGCCGCGAGCGGCCCTTCGACCATGTAGTCGTCGAAGCCCTTCTGCGCGAGCTTCGCATCGGGATTGACCCACGAGAGGACGAACACCGTGTGTCCGCGCTCGACCGCCCAGCGGATGAAGGAATTCTTCTCGCGCAGGTCGAGGATGTAGTACTTGTTGATCCACGGCGGGATGATGATCAGTGGCCGCCGATAGACCTCGCTCGTCGAGGGCTGATACTGGATGAGTTGCATCAGGTCCGTCTGAAAGACCACCTTGCCGGGACTCGTGGCAACGTTGCGGCCGAGGTGGAACGCGGTTTCGTCGGTCATCGAGATGCGCAGCTGCCCGCCGCCCTTCTCGATGTCTGCCAACAGGTTGTTCAATCCGCGCACCAGGTTCTGGCCTCCGCTCGACAACGTTTCCCTCAGCACTTGCGGATTGGTCATCAGGAAATTCGAGGGCGCGAGGGCGTCGACGTATTGGCGCGTGAAGAACGCGACCTTCTTCTCCGATTCGGGTGACAGCCCATCCACCTGGCCGACGGCTTCCTGGATGTGGCGCGCGGCGATGAGGTAGGACTGCTTGATGTAGTCGAAGAGAAAGTTTTTGGACCACTCCTCGTCCTTGAAGCGCCAGTCGCCTTTCGCCGGCTCGGCCACCGGATGCGACTCCATGCCGAGCATCTTCATCCAGCTCGATTGCCAGAGGCGCCACTGGTCGACCCAGAGGTTCATCGACATGCTGGCGAGGAGCGCCGGATCGCCGGCAAGACGCGCATACAGATCCATGAAGGCCTTCGCGATGCCCATCTCGTCGCGCACCGCGGCCGACATCGATTGCGTCTGCTTCTGGGCGAAATCGCCCAGGATCTTGGATGAGCGCTCGGCTACTTGCTGGGCGACGCGAGCGAGCTCCTGTGATTCGTTTTGGTTAGCGGGCTGCATACCGCATGATGCCATCAGCGCCTGCACTGCGCCGTGCTTCGCCCGCGTAGTAAAGATAGTGCAGGTGAGCTATCGCCTCGCCCATAGCGAAGAACGTTTGGTGCGCATCGAGCGGGCGCTTGAAAAGCGTCGTCAGCAATTCCCCGGCACTGCGCTCTCCCTTGCCGAGCTCCTGCTTCAGTTCCGCGAACCGCTCGCGATGATGGCTTTCCAACTGCGCCACGCGCTCGTGCGCACCGCGGAAGGGTTTGCCGTGCGACGGCAGCACCAGCACATTGGCCGGCAGTGCGCGATACCGTGCGATGGAATCCAGAAAGAGCCGCAGCGGGTCGCCCTCGGGATCGATCGACCATACGCTCACGTTGGTCGAGATCGTCGAGAGCAGCATGTCCCCCGCGATGACGACGTTGAGTGCCTTGCAGTAGAGCGAGAGATGCTCGGGCGCATGCCCGTGGCCGACGATGGCCAGCCACTCATGCGCCCCGATGCGCACGCGGTCGCCGTCAATGATCCGGCGGTACGAATGCGGAAATTCCGGCACGAGCTGCTTGTAGCGGTTGCCGCGTCCCGACATCGCCGCGATGCGCGAATCCTCAAGGCCATTGCGCCGGAAAACGGAGAGCACTGCATCGGTCGTGTAGCCCGCCGCACTCTCGGCCACGGCGTGCGCAGTCAGATATTCACCTTGCGTGGTCCACAGCTCCACGCCAAAACGCCGACATAACCACGAGGCATTGCCTGCATGGTCCGGGTGGTAGTGCGTGAGAATGACTCGCCGGATCGGTTCAAAACGCTCCAGCAGCTTGTCCCACAGCGCCCGCGTCTGCGCGTTGCCGATCCCGGTATCTACGATCGTCCAGCCACCCTCGTCCTCGACGAGCCACAGATTGATGTGGTCGAGCGCGAAGGGCAACGGCATGCTCAGCCAGTGAATGCCACGGGCCACCTCAACGGTGGCAGCGGGTGGCGGGACATCCGGATATGGATACGCGAGCGCGGACATTGCGGGGTCGAAATCTATCCTATAACTTCGCGTGCTCTAGGTTTGTGCAACTGAGGAGGATCAATGCAGCGAAATTTCAGAATCAAGACACTTGCGTGGACTGCCGTTTCCATGGCGCTGGCATCGCAAGCGCATGCCTCGGGCTTCGCGCTTCAAGAACAAGGTGCCAGCGGGCTTGGCAACGCTTATGCGGGCGCCGCCGCCGTTGCTGAAGATGCCACCACGGTATGGTGGAACCCGGCAGGCATGGCGCGCCTCGCGGCTGGGAAGCACTTATCGGTCGGCGGTGTCTACATCTCTCCATCGACCAGCTTCAATAACCAGGGAAGTGTCCCCGCAGCGCTCAGCAATCCCGCGCTCCAGGGCAACGGTGGCGACGCCGGGAAGGCGGAGTTCGTGCCGAGCGTCTTTTTTGCCATGGACCTCGGCCCCCAATGGAATCTCGGCCTCGGCGTCACCGTCCCCTTCGGTCTCTCGACTCATTACGACCCGCAGTGGATCGGCCGTTTCCAGGGCATCGACTCCAAGGTGGAAACGCTGAACATCAATGCGGCCGCCTCCTTCAAGCTAAGCGATCGCGCGAGCATCGGCGGCGGGATTAACTACCAGGAAGGCAAGATCGACCTGCTTTCGGGAGTGAACTACTCGGCGATTGCGTTTGGAGCTGGCGGCGCCCCGCTGCTCGGCGCCATCGGCGGTCCCGGCGTCGAGGGACAGAACCACACGAATGTCGATGGCCATGCGTGGGGCTACAACCTCGGTGTCCTCTTCGACGTCACGCCGTCCACTCGGCTCGGCATTACCTATCGCTCGTCCCTCGATTACACGTTCGACGGCAACACCAGTTTTTCGAACCGTCCCGCCGCGCTCGCCGCCGGCCTGCCGGACAGCGACGTGCGGCTCGAGCT
>JAFARH010000167.1 GCA_019245555.1 Betaproteobacteria bacterium | reverse complement strand
CCGGCCGGAGGCAGACCTAGACTAATGTCCGGTTACGAACCCAAAGCGCACATAATCCGAGACCCATGGACTTGGCCTCGATTGTCAGCCGAGTAAGGAAGAACCATCGGACGTCGAAGGCGATTGTCGTCGCCACCGTCATTTTTCTGCTCGGCATGGCAATGCTCCTGCTGCCTGGTGTGTCGCCCAATTGGAATCACATGGGCTGGATCACGCGCTCGTTGGGATTTGCGGCGCTCTTCGTGCTGTGGATTTCGGTCTACCGGATGATGAAGTAGCTTGGCGTAGGTCGGGGCCTTTCAACCCATCGGGTTTCGACCCAAAGCGGACTTACCGCTCGTCATCGTGTCCGCCGGTGCTCATTAGCCAAGTGCCGACGATGAGTATGACTGCCAAAGCGACAACGATTAGTACTTCCATACTGTGCGCCGCTCCCGATCGCGGAGCTTTCCGGTCACTCGCTCGAGCGTGCCGGTTTTAGCATCGACACGAGTCACCTCGGCGTACTCGCCGCCGTCATCGCGGCTCCAAACGCCCGCGCAACCACTACCGTCGTGCTCGTCTCGGTTGTGCACATCAGCATCACGCTGCGCCTCTTCTACCGTCGGGTAAGTCTCTCCCACCCACAGCTCTGACGAGTCGTCGTGTTGGCAGTAACAGACCGCGGAATAGGTGAACGCGGCCGCCAGATCCGAGAGCACAAATATCGCGACGCCGAGCAGAAAGTGCCGGATTTGGAGATATTGCATCCCGCCAATGCTGCACGCGTCCCCTGACTAGGCGCCGCGACCCGCTGGCGTCAGGCTTTCATGGAGCTTTTCGAACCGTCAGCGGGGGTGTGGTTAGCTAAACGTGGAATTTAGAAAGCGGTCTGTAAGCCAGGCGCGTACATACTGGATCGCGCCGAATCACGTCTTTCCTCCCCAAACGGAAGATCGAACGCGGCGTACTGAGGCCCGTCCTGCCAACGGACGGGCTTCTTTCATTTTTTCGGTCGGCCCTGAAATGACGACTGCCGCTACGCAGCCCGGCGATATAACAGTAGTGCAGTGCCCCTGCTGCAAAAAGCAGTTGTATCGGTACGTCGTAAAGAAAGACGGCGTGGTCGGCACATTAAGGGGCGACCCCAAGATCGGGCAAGACGAGCGCGGACACTACATGCGGTGCGATCATTGCCGAAAGCGGGTTGCGTTTGATCCGATCGAGGGCGGTCCTTTCGGCCAATCACTCCAACTCTCGTCACAGCAAGATTGTTCGTAGGGGCAAGTGGCCCACCTAGGTTGCACTGCAGAAGCCGCATCAATCATTTGATGGGTAACATGTAGCCACGTCCGCGCTTCCCAAAGGGCGCAGGGCGTACTGAGGTCCAGCTTCCGAAAGGGGATGGGCCTCTTTCATTTCAGCGGTACAAGGCTGAACATGAAGTAAGGTTTCGCGCGGCATGACGACTAAACGCAAAGGAGAGATACCCATGAAGCTCCGGACCTTCTTGCCGCTGCTCGTGCTGTCGGCCTGCATTTCACCTTCGCTGGCCGGCCCCTTGCCGGATCCGGCGACGGATATACCGCTCGCCAAGGAGAGCGGTAAAGCGACCGCGGTGTTCGCGGGCGGCTGCTTCTGGGGCGTCGAAGCGGTTTTCGAGAACGTGAAGGGCGTCACCGACGCCGTCTCCGGCTATTCCGGCGGAACTCTTGCACGGCCGAGCTATGAGCAGGTTAGTAGCGGCATGACAGGACACGCGGAATCGGTCCAGGTCACTTATGACCCGTCGCAGGTCACGTACGGCCAGTTGCTGAAGGTGTTCTTCGCCGTGGCGCATGATCCGACGCAGCTCAACCGCCAGGGACCAGACACCGGCACGCAGTACCGCTCGGCAATCTTCTATGCAAATGCCGACCAGGAGCGCGTGGCGCAGGCCTATATCGAGCAGCTAAAGCAGGCGAAGTCGTTCCGCCGGCCAATCGTCACGCAGGTGGCGCCGCTCAAGGCGTTCTATGCCGCCGAGGCGTATCACCAGGACTATCTCGTGCAGCATCCGGACGAGCCCTATATCGTGATCAACGATATGCCGAAGCTCGCCGCCCTCAAGGGCGAGCTGCCGCAGCTCTACTCACCCAAGAAGTAGCCGCTATTTCTTCTGTCGGGCGAGGATCTTCTCGATCTCGTCCATGATGCGGTTCATGCGCTTTACCAGCGCATCGTAGGGCGCAGGCGTGGCGAGATCGACGCCGGCCGCTTTCACCAGATCATAGGGATAGTCGGATCCGCCTGAGGAAATGAGCTTCAGGTACCGCTCGCGCGCGCCCTTGTCGCCGCGCAGGATCGCTTCCGCGAAAAGCGAAGAAGCGGCGATCGAGGTCGCGTACTGGTAGACGTAGAACGAGTTGTAAAAGTGCGGGATATAAGCCCACTCGACCGTGTACAGGTCATCGATCTTCACTGCGTCGCCGTGGTAGCGGCGCAAAAGCTCGCCATAGATCTTGGTCAGCTGGTCTCCGGTGACCGCCTGCCCGCCATCGACCAGGGCGTGCACTTTCTGCTCGAACTCGCCGAACATCGCCTGGCGGAAGAAGGTGCCGCGCAGCTCCTCCAGCGCCGAGCCGAGGTATAGCAGGCGCTCATCGTCGTTCTTCGCCGTCTTGAGCGCGTAGTCGAGGAGCAGCGCCTCGTTCGTCGTGGAGGCAATTTCCGCCACGAAGATGGCGTAGCGCGCCGTGGGGAACGGCTGGGTCTTGTTCGAGAAGTACGAGTGCATCGCGTGGCCCCACTCGTGCGCGAGCGTGGACACCGATTCATAGTTGTCGTTGTGATTGAGCAGCACGTAAGGATGCACGTCGTACGCGTAG
Source organism: Betaproteobacteria bacterium (assembly GCA_019245555.1). Lineage (GTDB taxonomy): Bacteria > Pseudomonadota > Gammaproteobacteria > Burkholderiales > SG8-39 > SCGC-AG-212-J23. Next base: position 2,610 of record JAFARH010000167.1, on the reverse strand, counting down.
CCGGCCATGTGTGCGCCGGAAAGCTTCTTCGGCCGCGGATAGACGTCCATCCAGCGGCTATCGACCGCTTTCTTCAGCGCCGCGACATATTCGTCGCCGAGCGGCCGCACCGCCGCCAGCATCATCTGCACTGCCTCGTCGACCGGGTACTTGCGGCCCGACGGCACGAGCGGCGGATAGATGTCGTAGTAGCGCATCTCGCCCGCTGGGATGCCCAGCATCTTGGTGCGCAGCCGGAAGTAGCGATGCAGCGTCGGCAGGTTGTCGTTCGTCGCCTTGATGAGCGCGTCGTATACCGCGCGCGGCACGCGATTGCGATCGAGAGCGCGCGTCATCGTGTCGGGATACTTGCGCACCCTCGTGTAGACCGTGTCCTCCTTGAGCGAGCCGTAGAAGGCGACGCCCATCGTGCGCTCGAACTCCTTGAACTTGCCGAAGAACGAATCCATCACGAGCTTGCGGTCGTCGCGATTCGCCGCGTCCCGATATTTCGTATACGCAGCCTGGTCGAGCTTCACCTCCTGGCCGTCGGAAAGCTTCACCGTCGGCCACGGCATGTCGGAATTGGCGAAGCTGGTGTAGACGCTGCTTGATTGTCCGGCGGCGAGCTGGAAGGAAGCGATGAGCGCCTCGCCGGCAAGATCGAGCGTATGCGGCGCCATGCGCAGGATGTCGTCCAGGCTATGGCGGTAAACCGCGAGCCCCTTCTCCTCCTTGAGAAAGGACTGCACCTTTTCGGGACCAATCTGCAGCACCTCGGGGCTGACGAAGGAAGCGGCCTCGGTGAGCTTCGAGCCAAGCACTTGGCTCCGTTGGCGAAGCGAAAGGCTGGAGGACTGTCCCGTGTCCTCGGCATAGAGCTCGTTCGCGTAGACCGCCAGGCGGAAATAGCGCTTGAGCACATCGGACTGCAGCTCGAGGCACTCGAGCATCCGCTTCGCCGAATCGCCGAGATGGCCCTTACAAGCCGCGACGTCGGCGGATCGCGCTTCGACTGTCTGCGCGTCGGCGCTCCATGCCTCGACCGTCGGATAGAGGTCGGCGAGGTTCCAGCGGTCCTGGGGCCGGTCCTCGCCAATGGCGGCAGTCGTGATTGCAGCGGCGGCGATGGTCAAAATGGTTTTCATTCTTTGCGGCCTCTGAAAATAATTACGGACGTTGTCCAGAATTAGTAGCGGGCGTTGCCCGGTGTGCGAGGAAATGGAATCGCATCCCGCACGTTGGTAAGTCCCGTGACATAGGCGATCGTGCGTTCGAAGCCGAGGCCGAAGCCGGCGTGCGGCACGGTGCCGTAGCGGCGCAGATCCCGGTACCAGCCCATGTGTTCCTTGTCGATCCCGATCTCGTCCATGCGCGCATCGAGCACGTCGAGCCGCTCTTCGCGCTGGCTGCCGCCGATGATCTCGCCGATGCCGGGCGCGAGCACGTCCATCGCGGCGACGGTCTTCTGGTCGTCGTTCACGCGCATGTAGAACGCCTTGATGGCCTTCGGGTAGTTCATGACGATGACCGGCTTCTTGGCGTGCTTCTCGGTGAGATACCGCTCGTGCTCGGACTGGAGGTCGATGCCCCACTTCACCGGGAACTCGAACTTCTCCTTCGTGCGCTCGAGCACCGAGATCGCTTCGCCGTAGTTCATGCGCACGAACTCGGAGTCGACGATGCCCTGGAGCTTGGCGACGATCCCTTTCTCGATGCGCTCGTCGAAGAACGCCATGTCCTCGGCCCGTTCTGCCAGCAGTGCCTTGAACGTGTACTTGAGCAGCGCTTCTGCGAGATCCGCGTCGGCCGCTAGATCGGCAAAGGCGATCTCCGGCTCGATCATCCAGAACTCGGCGAGGTGGCGGCTCGTGTTCGAGTTTTCCGCGCGGAAGGTCGGGCCGAACGTGTAGACCTTGGTGAGCGCGAGGCAATAGGCCTCGACGTTCAACTGCCCGGAGACGGTGAGGAAGGCTTCGCGGCCAAAGAAATCCTTCGTGAAGTCGGGCTTGCCATCCGGCGTTCGCGGCAGGTTGGCCAGGTCGAGCGTCGACACGCGAAAGAGGGCCCCCGCTCCTTCCGCATCGGCCGCAGTGATGATCGGCGTGTTGACCCAGAGGAAGCCGTTCTCGCTGAAGAAGCGATGGATCGCCTGCGCCACGGTGTGCCGCACGCGGGTCGCAGCGGCGATCACGTTAGTGCGCGGCCGCAGATGCGCGACCTCGCGCAGGAATTCGAGCGAATGGGGCTTGGGCTGGATCGGGTACTGGTCAGGATCCTCCACCCAGCCGATCACCTTCACCGCGTTCGCCTGCATCTCGAACGGCTGTCCCTTGGCAGGAGACGGCACGATGTTTCCCGTTGCTTCCACCGCGCAGCCTGCGGTGAGGCGCATGACTTCGTCGGCATAGTTCGAAAGCGTATTGGGAGCGACCACTTGCACAGGATGGAACGATGACCCGTCCGAAAGGTGGATGAAAGAAATTCCAGCCTTGGAGTCGCGCCGGGTGCGCACCCATCCGCGGATGGTGACCGGAGCATCTTTGGGCGCGCGTCCGGCGAGTACGTCGCGCATCGAAAGTTCATTTTTCATCATCTATACTTTGTCGCGGAGACAGGGGAAGCCCTACA
>JAFARH010000339.1 GCA_019245555.1 Betaproteobacteria bacterium | reverse complement strand
ACGGCGCGCGCAAGGGCCTTGCGGACACGGCGCTGAAGACCGCGAACTCGGGTTACCTCACGCGGCGCCTCGTGGACGTGACTCAGGACCTCGTGGTGACCGAAGACGATTGCGGCACGCAGAACGGAGTTGCGATGAAGGCCCTGGTCGAGGGTGGCGAAGTGGTCGAGGCGCTGCGCGAGCGCATCCTCGGCCGCACTCTCGCCATCGACCTGATCCATCCTGAGACGCAGGACGTGCTGTTCGCGGCGGGGACGCTGATCGATGAGGACGGTGTGGAAACCATCGACAACGTCGGCATCGACGAAGTCAAGGTGAGGACCGCGCTCTCCTGCGATACGCGCTGGGGCGTCTGCTCGAAGTGCTACGGGCGCGATCTCGGGCGTGGCTCGCCGGTGAACGTCGGCGAAGCGATCGGCGTGATCGCCGCGCAGTCGATCGGCGAGCCCGGCACGCAGCTCACGATGCGGACCTTCCACATCGGGGGCGCGGCATCGCGGACTGCGGTGCAGAGCCACGTCGAGGCGAAGTCCTCGGGCACGGTGCGCTTTACGGCGACCATGCGCTACCTCTCGAACGCGAAGGGCGAGAAGATCGTCATCTCGCGCTCGGGCGAAGTGATCATTACCGACGACAACGGACGCGAGCGCGAGCGCCACAAGGTGCCGTACGGCGCTCTGCTCTCAGTGGCCGACGGTGACACCGTCCGCGCCGGCAAGACGGTCGCGAACTGGGACCCGCACCATCGCCCGATCATCACGGAGTACGCCGGCACGGTGAAGTTCGAGCATGTCGAGGAAGGCACGACCGTCGCGAAGCAGATCGACGATGTGACCGGCCTCTCGACCCTCGTCGTCATCGACGCCAAGCGGCGCACCACGGCCGCGGCGAAGGGCCAGCGTCCCTCGGTCAAGCTCATCAACGAAGCAGGCGAGGAAGTGCGCATTGCCGGCACCGACCACGCTGTGAACATCAGCTTCCCGGTGGGCGCGGTGATCGCGGTGCGCGACGGTCAGCAGGTACAGGTCGGCGAAGTGCTGGCCCGTATCCCGCAGGAAGTCTCGAAGACGCGCGACATCACGGGCGGTCTGCCGCGGGTGGCGGAGCTCTTCGAAGCTCGCTCGCCGAAGGACGCGGGCATCCTTGCGGAAGTCACTGGTACGGTCTCCTTCGGTAAGGACACGAAGGGCAAGCAGCGCCTGGTCATCACCGACCTCGACAAGCAAGAGCACGAGTACCTGATCGCGAAGGACAAGCATCTGCTCGTCCACGACGGCCAGGTGGTGAACAAGGGCGAGATGATCGTCGACGGTCCGGTGGACCCGCACGATCTCTTGAGGCTCCTCGGCATCGAAGAGCTCGCGCGCTACATCATCGATGAGGTGCAGGACGTGTACCGCCTGCAGGGCGTGAAGATCAACGACAAGCACATCGAGGTGATCGTGCGGCAGATGCTGCGCCGCGTGGAGACCGACGAGCCCGGCGATACGCCGTTCATCCAGGGCGAGCAGGTCGAGCGCGCCGAGCTGTTCGAGGAGAACGAGAAGGCGACGAAGGCCGGCAAGAAGCCCGCTACCTTCAAGAACATCCTGCTCGGCATCACCAAGGCCTCGCTCTCGACCGATTCGTTCATCTCGGCGGCCTCCTTCCAGGAGACGACGCGCGTGCTGACCGAGGCGGCCATCATGGGCAAGCGCGACGAGCTGCGTGGTCTGAAGGAGAACGTGATCGTCGGCCGTCTCATTCCGGCGGGCACGGGCCTCGCGTATCACAACATCCGCAAGGCGCAAGCCGCGGAGCCGGTGCTGGCTGAAATGCCGGCCGGCACTGCGGAGACGCCGGCGGCGGCCGAGCCGGCCACGACCGGCGGCGGCAGCTGATCTTTGCGATGTGAATGAAAAAGGCGCCCCTCATCTGACCTGAGGGGCGCCTTTTTTTTGGGGTCGGGGTGTCGATCGGTCCTGATCACGTAGCGCCGGACGCGCTCGTCGGCATTCCGCGCCAGCGGACCAATGCGGGCCGCTGGGTGGCCGATGGCTGGAGCGCCTTCCGCGACAGCCTGCGCGCTCAAGGCGTAGGGCTTCTGGAGGACGCTGCGACGCGGGGCATATTCGCCACCGATGCCGGCGGCACCGCCTACGGCCTGCCGCACGGCGTGGTGATCGCGCGCAGCGCCGCGCAGATTTCGTCGCTTCTGAAAGCGGCCCAGACCCATGCAGTACCTGTGACCGTGCGCGGCGGCGGTCTCACCACCGAGGGCGAGTCGGTAGCGTATGGCGGCGTACTCCTCGACATGACCGGCATGAGCAACGTGCTCGAGATTGATGAGAGGGCCCTGACCGTAAGGACGCAGGCCGGCATCTTCTGGTCGGCCCTCGCCGAGCGGCTGCGGCGCCAGGGCCTCGATTACCTCTCGGCGCCGCTCAACCTCACCTCTTCGGTCGGGGGCACGCTCGGCGTGGGCGGCATCGACGTCAACTCGCCGCACCTCGGTTGCAGCGCCGACCAGGCCTTGGCTCTTCAGGTCGTTACGCCCACCGGTGAGATCGTGGAGTGCTCGGACACCGAAAATGCGACGCTTTTCCAGCGCGTGATCCTCGGCTACGGCCAGTTCGGCGTAATCACGGAAGCGACGCTGCGCGTGCGGCGCTACCAACCGCTGCGCATGCGCTACTTCTATTACGCCTCGCTGCGTGCGGCGATCGCGGATTTGCAGATGCTCGATGCGGAAGAAGCCTCTGACTACTCGGGCATCCTCACGATGATGGACAAGGCGATCACGCTGCTCGTCGCTTTCGATTCCGACGAGAAAGAAGCGCGCTTTGAGCGGGCATTCCTCTCCCGCCTGCATGGCGCGGGCGAGTTTGCGTTCGCAGTGCGCACTGCTATTTTTTATGCGCTGCGCCCGTGGCGTTGGCGAGAAGCGCTCTACCTCTACCGCCGCAAATCGGTGCTGTTTCCGGAATTCCGCCGACCGGAGTTCCATCGCGGCGGCAAGATGCACGACCGTACGGTCGTGTTCTCGCGTGCGGTGTGGAAGCACTGGGGCCGCCGGCAGATGGTGATCCCCGACCTCGCCACCTCGGCGGAGAAGTTCATCGAAGCCGTCGAGCGCGGCAACGAGGTATGCCGAAGGTACTTTCCCTACTACACGCTCTATTGCGTCGGCATCAAGTTGCGCGAAGACCATCGGACGCACTACGAGCTTTCCTGCATTCCGCCGGACGCGCGCGGCCGCGCCTACGGCTGCGAGTTTGAGCCCATGCTCGGCGATGCGGTCTACAGCCGCGACACGCTGCAGTCGTTCAAGAACGAGATTTACGACGTCGGCGTTGCGCTCGGCGCGAGCTACTACCGCTTCGGCGGGATGATGAAGGGCTACATCCGGCGCGTGTTCGGCGACCAGCTGGTCGAGCATCATTTGACGATGAAGCGCGCCGCCGACCCGGCCATGATCCTCAACCGGGATGTAGTATTTTGAGGCCCATGAGCCATCACGACTGCAGCGGCTGCGGTCTGTGCCTGCTGGTGTGCCCGGTGTGGCACGGCACGCGCGATGTCCGTCTCACGCCGAAAGGCCGCGCTCGGGCCATCCAGCACGGCGCCAAGCGCGAAGACTTGGCCGCCTCGACCGCTGGCTGCACACTCTGCGGCGCCTGCGAGCCGGCCTGCCCCGAGGAGCTGCCGTTGGTCGACATGGTGATGGAGCTAAGGAGCGGGAGCCCTTTCCCGGAGGCAGAGGTCAGAATCCAGGGAAAGAAAAAGCTGTTGCTGGCGGGACGCGCGCTGCGCGCGGAGCCGGATCGGCTGGCGAGGACACTCGCGCTGCTCGAAGGCTATGAGCTCGCTGCAGACGACGGCGCAGATATCGTGGAGGCGCTCGAAGCCGGTACGACCATTGCCGACGAGCGTTTGGCGGCTTTTCTTGCATCGCTGGCTCTCGCGAGGCAAGTGGTCGTGGCTGAGGGCCTATTGCTGCGCGCGTTGCGCCGCTGGCTGGCAGATGCCTCGGTTCGAGGCATCGGCGAAACGCTCCTGCCAGCGATCAGCGCAAAGCTACGCGCCGGCGATTTCTACGTGATCGCTTCGCAGGCGTTCAATTGCGACCAGCCGCGACTCATCGGTCGCTATGACTGGCTGCGCGCGACCTCGGGCTGCGAGATGAATCTCGACCTGCAACGCATCGCCATGCCGGTCGCCGGCCAGGCGCGCTGGATCCTGGAAGGGCGCCGGGTCGAGCGCATCGTGGTGGAGGACCTTGCCGAGCGCGCGGCGTTCGATTTTGCCGGCAAGCCGGTGCTGCACCTCGCGGAGCTGGCATGAGGACTAGTGACGTCGTTATCGTGGGCGCGAGCCTGTCGGGCGCGGCAGCCGCCAAGCGGCTGGTCGATGCGGGCCTCGAGACGGTGATCCTCGAGCGCCAGGAGCTGCCGCGTCACAAGATCTGCAGCGGCATCCTGTCGCCGCGCGGGCACCGATTCCTGCTGGAGAACTTCGGGCCGTTGCCGCGCGAGGCGCTGCACGAGCCGACCTCGTGCAAGGGAGTGACCTTCCACTTCCCGAGCATGGTGTCGATGAGCATGGATTTCTTCGGCGGCACCACGCCGCACCTGCATCGGAAGTTCTCCGACCACTGGGCGATCAAGCAAAGCGGCGCCGAGGTACACGACCGCACCTCGTTCGTCGGCCTCGAGGACAAGGGCGATCACGTCCTGGTGACGGCACGCAAGCAGGGGCAGGACATCCTCTACAAGGCGCGCACCGTGATCGGCGCCGACGGCCCGAGCTCGCTCGTCATCCGCTCCGTGTACCCGGACTATCCGAAGCAGATTCCATGGTTCTTCGTCGGACAGAAATTCCACGACATCGTCGACTGCCCGCTCGACCCGCAGTACTTCCACTTCTGGTTCCACCCCGATCTCGGCCACTACACCTGGAGCCATGCACGCGACGGCCAGCAGATCGTGGGCGTCGGCTTCAAGCGCGGCGACAACTTCGACGCGCGCCATAAGAACGTGGTGCGCTACCTGGCTGAGAAGCACCATGTGAGGCTGTCGGAGCACACCTCGCACGAAGGCTGCGCCGAGAACTTCGGGCCTTCGCTCATCAATCGTTATGTCTTCGGCAAGGGCAACGTGCTGATCACCGGCCAGGCTTCGGGCTTCCTCAACATGATCGGAGAGGGCATGAGCTGCACGCTGCACTCGGGCGCGCTTGCCGGCGAGGCGGTGGTCGAGGCCGGCCGGCGTGCACGTCCTGTGCAGGAGGTCTATCGCCGCATGATCGCTTCCGAGGTGCGCCGGACCACCGACCAGTGGAATCCGCTGAAGATCGCCTTCGGCAGGCCCCACGAGGCCGACTTCCCGGCAGCGTTGATGAAGCTCAGCTGGCGCGAACGCGGCCTCGTGCTGCGGGACATCTGGCGGTTCATCCTGCTCTACAAGGAATTCAAGTGGGGGCGGCAGATCGCGCTTGCCGCTGCACAACGCCTAGCCGCCGCCGGGTACCCCGGCGGGCGCTGGCTCTAGGCCCGCCGTGCGCAAGCAGGAAGCCGCCTGGATCGGACAGAAGCTCCGCGCGCTCGACGGCCAGCGCGTGGTGCTGAACCTCGGCAGCGGCTCGAAGCGCTTCCGCGAGGTGTCGAAGCCTTATATCGACCGGGATATCTTCGATCCGCTGGTGCGCTCGGGTGCGAGGGTCGTGCACGCGGATCTCAAGTCCGGCGAGGGCATCGATATCAGCGGCGACATGTTCGATCCGGCAATACAGGCGCGGCTACGCGGGCTCGGCCCGGACACGCTCATTGCGTGCAACATCATGGAACACCTGCCGAAGGACTTCCGCGAGCGCTTTCCGGCCGCGCTCGATGCGATGCTCGCGCCAGGCGGCGTACTCGTCATTACCGTGCCGTATTCGTATCCGTATCACGCCGATCCGATCGACACGTTGTACCGGCCGAGCCCGCAGGAGCTTTGCGCGCTATTCCCGCGCTACGAAGTGCTCGAGGCGCGCACGATCGAAAGCGAAAGCTATGGCGACGAATTCATCGCCGGCGGGCCGGTCCGCATGGTGCGCAAGGTGCTGCGCATGCTTTTCCCGTTCGTGCGGCCCAAGCGCTGGTTTTCGCACGCGCATCGGATGACGTGGCTTTTCAGGCCGTACAAGCTGAGCGGTGTAGTCCTGCGCAAGCCGCTCATGCTGCTCGCGGCGTTCCTGCTGATGGATGCCGTCTCCGCCCCGGGCTGTGAGGACGACGTTGAAACCGTCGCAGCGGTCTACGAGGTGACTAGGTCTTCCTGAGCCCCTGCAGTGCGCTGGTTAGCTGCTGTTGCAGATTGCTGAGCGTCTCATAGCTCATCGCCACGCGCGTCGCGAGCCGCCCATTGATCGCTTCGGGCAGCTTGCCGCCTTGCTGCGCAACGCGAGGCAGCGCCGCGAGCATCGCAGGCTCGAAGAAGCCGAAGTCGATGAACGCCATGCCCGGTGCGAGCGTGAGAGAGGTGTAGTTCGTCACACGAGGCTGGTCCGAATCGCCTGCAGGGACGAGGCGTACGCCAAGACCGATGGTGCGAGGTTGTTGCGGCTGAGCGGTGGTTTCTGCAGCGGCCTGCTCGGCGGGCTGTTCGGCCGCCGGTTTCTTCTCTGCCACGGTCTTTCCTTTCTTACCTTTCGGTTTAGAAGCGGATTTAGAAGCCAAGGGTTGGCACCACGTCGACTGGCGCAACACGCCATTTCTTGGATGAACGGCCTTCGGCGATCGCGCCGAGCTCGCGCGCGAGGATCTTGCGCCAAAGGATGATTGCTGTATCGGAGCGGCCAAGGCGCTCGCTTTCACGGTCGGCAACGCGTCCCTGACCGGCCTGCACGGCGATGTCCTGCACGATGGCAAGGTCAGGATGCTCGACGTCGATCAGGCGCCGCCGTCCGGCCCAGACGTCGTGGACGAGCTCCATGACCTTGGGCGCCTTCGCGCACGCCTCGAGATAGGCCGCTTTTTTCTGCAGGAATTTCTCCGCCTCTTTGCCGGTGACCTTCACCTGGCTCGTGATGAGCCACATATGGTTCTCGTCGTCAACCGGCGTGAAGCTGAAGAAGATCTCCGACCAGCCGCCGACGCCCTCAAATCCGGCGAGGGGAGGTACCACCACGCGCGTCACGTTCGGCATGTAGTGCAGGCTCACGCGCACCTTGCCGCCCTTGCGGGTGCCGAGCCGGCGCATGCCCCAGTCGGTTTCTTCGGCTGAAACCTCGGGCAATTCGGCGATCGCCGCGTGCGAGCCGCCGGGTTGATGCACGAACGCGACGTGCACCTCGTCGGCGCTGTTCTCGTAGCACTGCAGCCAGTTGCACGGCACCGTCTCCGTGTTCCAGACGTGAACGAGGCTTTCGTCCTGCGACGCCGGGAACGGCGGGAATGCAGGCGGCTCGCCCTCCCCGAAATAGGCAAACACAAGTCCCATGTATTCGCGCGTCGGATAGCTGTGCGCCGACACCTTGCGCGGATAGTTCGCGTCTTCAGCCGGCATCTCGACGCACTGGCCTGAGCAATCGAATTTCCAGCCGTGGTAGAGGCAGCGGATCGCGTCGCCCTCGACCCATCCGAGATGCAGTTGGGCACCGCGATGCGGGCAGCGGTAATCAAAGACCTGCGCACGTCCCGATTCGCCGCGATAGAGCGTGTAGTCCTCGCTCATGATGCGGATCGGCTTGGCGTGGCCCTTGGCGAGATCCTCGCTGCGATGGACCGCGAGCCAGAACTGGCGCATGAAGCGGCCGCCCGGCGTGCCGGGCCGCGTCGAGGTGATATCGACCTCGGCGCGCGCCGCGCGCCGTAGAACGCTGCTCATCAGCTAATTGCTCCTCCGGTTCTAACTCTAACGAAAACCCCCTGTAGTGGAAATCCCCTCAGTTCTGCGGCACGGCGATTGCTCCCCATAGGCATCAACTTCTTGGAGGCTGGCATGGAAAGGTTTCAACAGTGGCGACGCCAGCAGGAAGGGAAGATGGGCTACATCCTGCTCTGGGCACTGGGTGTTCCCATTCCCGTCCTGTTTGTGATCTTCCTGTTGCGCGGCTGCACTTGAGCGGCCCGCGTCAACGCTACAGATCAATCGTTTTTACAAGGAGGTACATATGGTGAAGTCCGTAATAGCGCTTTGTGCGGTGGCCGGCATGCTTGGCCTGTCTGCTTGCTCCGGCATGGGCCGCGGTGAGACCGTCGGCACGGCCGGCGGCGCGGTGGCCGGCGGCGCGCTCGGCTCGGCAGTAACGGGCGGCAGCGCGATCGGCACCCTGGGCGGTGCGGCACTGGGTGGTTACGCGGGCCATGAGGCCGGCGCCGACTACGACAAAAAGCATCGCTAAGCAGTATCGCAGCAATGAAAAAGGCGCCTTCGGGCGCCTTTTTTATTGGCCTCCCTATAATCGCAGCCGATGGGTAGTGTTCACGAGCTCACCGCGAGCGCCTTGGAGCAGGCCGCGCGCATCGACCTGGCGGCGGCATTCCGCCTCGCCGTGCGCCTCGATCTGCACGAGGGCGTCTGCAATCATTTCAGCGTCATGCTTCCTGGCGGGCGGTTTTTGCTCAACGCCTACGGGTTGCACTGGAGCGAAGTGACTGCGTCGAATCTCCTGGCGCTCGACGGCGAGGGCCGCATCCTCTCCGGCGAAGGTGAGTACGAGAAGACGGCTTTCTATATCCACTCGCGCATCCATCTCGCCAATCCGTACGCGGCGTGCGTCCTGCACACACACATGCCGAACGCCACTGCGCTCACGTTGCTCGAGGACGGGCGGCTGGAGATGGTCGAACAGAATGCGCTGCGCTTTCACGACGACATCGCGTACGACGATATCTATAACGGCCTCGTCGTTGACAATACGGAGGGCGACCGCCTCGCGAGCGCTCTTGGCACGAAGCGCGTGATGTTCCTCGCGAACCATGGCGTCATCGTCGTGGGACCGACCGTCGCCGAGGCTTTCGATGCACTCTACTACCTCGAGCGTGCGTGCCGCCTGCAAGTGCTCGCACGCATGATGGGCGGCAAGCGCCGGCCGGTGCGGCCGGAGGTCGTGCAAACCGCTTACCGCATGATGCGCGACGACGCGCCCAAGTACGCCGGCGCGCACTTCACTGCGCTCAAGCGCATCCTCGACCGCGAGGAGCCCGCGTAGTCTCGGTGAGCGGGTGCAGGTGCGGCTGGCGACCCCCGAAGACCTGCCGGCGATCCACGCGATCTACGGCCATCATGTGTTGCATGGCCTCGCCTCGTTCGAGGAAGAAGCCCCGCCGCTGGACGAGTTGCGCCGTCGCTTCGACGACGTGCGCCAGCGCGGCCTGCCCTGGCTCGCTGCGGACTTCGGCG
>JAFARH010000259.1 GCA_019245555.1 Betaproteobacteria bacterium | reverse complement strand
GCGCCCGAGTCGCGCGCCGACCATCACTGCTACGAGACGAGCGGGTGGGCCGACATCCGCGAGTGGGCCGACCGGATGGGACGGCTCGGCATCGCGCCCTGGTGGGGGCCAGGCCGCCACGGCCCCGGCAACAACCTCTTCTTCATGATCGAGGACCCGGAGGGGCACAAGGTGGAGTTCTCGGCGGAGCTCGAGATCATGACCCGCGAGGCCCCGTACCGCACGTGGCCCCACGAGCAGCGCACGCTCAACCTGTGGGGCTCGGCCTGGATGAGGTCCTGATCGCGGCCTTCATCCGCTCGAGCGCCTGCTCGAGGCGTCGACGCTGCGTCCCGAAGTTAAGCCGCACGAAGCTCGCCTGCGCCGCGAACTGCGTTCCAGGCGAAAGCGCGACGCCATGGCGCAGGAAAAACTCCTGGGCATCCGCCACGCCGAGCGGCCCGCAGTCGATCCACGCGAGGTAGGTGGCCTCGATGCGCGCGATCGGCAGGTCGATCTCGCGCATCACGAGGTCGCGGTTGCCTCGCAGATAGTCAAGCTGGGCCGCAAGCCAGGGGTCGCCCTCGCGCAAGCACGCGAGCGCGCCCACGTAGCCGAAGAGCGAGGCAGACGCCATGATGTGCGCCTCGATATCCGCCGCGAAGGTCGCGCGGGTCTTCGCGTCTTCGATGATCGCCCATGCGCAGCCGGTGCCCGGGAAGTTGAACGCCTTGTTCGGCGACATGAACGTCACCGTACGCCGCGATACTTCCGGCGCCAGGCTCGCGATCGGTACGTGCCGGCATCCCGGCTCGAGCAGGAGGTCGCAGTGGATCTCGTCGGAGATGATGAGCGCGTCGGCAGTCGCCGCGGCAAGGCGCTCCAGCTCGCTGCGCGTAAAGACGGTGCCGCCCGGGTTCTGCGGGTTGCACAGGAAGAACGCCCTGGTACTGGGCCGGATCGATCTCGCGAGCGCATCGAGATCGAAGACCCAGCGCCCGCGGTCGACGACCAGCGGCACATCGGTGAGCGCGCGGCCGGCGAGGGCCGGAGCGCGCCGCACATGGTGGTACACGGGCAACGGCACGAGCGCATGCGCGTCGGGCGCCATGAGGGTTCGCGCCGCATGGTGGAGCGCCGGGACGACCCCCGGAACGAAGACGATCCACTCCGGGCTGACGCGCCAGCCATAGAGACGCGCGAGCCGCTCGACGATCGCCTCGCGCAATGCTTCGGGCGGCGCGGTGTAGCCGAAGATGCCGTGCTCGAGCCGCCGGGAAAACGCTTCCAGGACGGCGGGCGGCGGCGCGAAGTCGGTGTCCGCTACCCAGAGCGGAATCACGTCCTGGCCGGCGTACCGATCCCAGCGCGTGCTCCAGGTGCCGGCGCGGTCGACCCGCGTGTCGAAGTCGAACGCCAAGCGGGCCTACTTTTTCCTGCCGAGGTCGTCCTTCTCGAGGCTGTCCGACTCTTCTTCGGCCGGAGGCTGGGCCTGCTTAAGCGGATCCTCCTCGAGGAGGTTCATGCTGTCGTCCTCGGAGGGCGAGAGCGGCGCGGCTTTGCCCGGCTCGTCCTCGAGCACGCTCGGAAGCCACATCGCGATGCCCGGGAAGATCAGCACCAGCGCCACCGCGATGACCTGGATGACCATGAAGTCGGCCATGCCTCGATAGATCGTCGCGAGGCTCCACTCCTTGACCGTCTGCTTGAGGTAGTAGGCCGACATGGCGACGGGCGGAGAGAGATACGCCGTCTGCAGCACTACCGCGATGAGCGTGCCGAAGTACACCATGTCGTAGTTGAGGCCCGCGGCGACCGGCGAGAGCATCGGCAGGAAGATGAGCACGATCGCAGGCCATTCGAACGGCCAGCCGAGGAGGAAGACGAGCGTGAGGAGGAGCGCCATGGTGCCCACCGGCGGCAACGGGATCGCCACGAGCGTTTCCGTGATCCAGGTGGCGGTGCCAAGGCGCGCAAATACCGCGCCGAAGATGTTCGACGTCGCGGCGAGGAAGAGCACCATCGCGGTGGAGCTGAATGTCAGCTGGCACGCGGTGAGCAACCCTTTCCAGGTGAACTTCCGGTAGCAGATCACCATGATGACGGCGCCGAGCGCCCCGAGCGCCGCCGCCTCGGTGGCGGTGGTGAGCCCGATGATGATTACGCCGAGCGTGGCGACCGTGAGCACCGCCACGGGCACCATCCCGACCACGCACTCCCACAGCACCGGCTTCCAGCTCTTCGGCCGCTCCTCCACCGGGACCGGCGGGCCGAGCTTGGGATTGAGGAAGCTGCGGCCGAGGCAGTAGACGATGTACATGCCGGAAAGGAGGAACCCGGGCCCGAAGGCG
>JAFARH010000156.1 GCA_019245555.1 Betaproteobacteria bacterium | reverse complement strand
GCAGGCGGCGGCGATCGCCAACTGCGAACTAGGTCTCATCGACGATCGGCGCTCGGTCGCGATCCGTCTTGCCTGCGAGGAGATCCGCGAGGGCAAGCTGCACGAGGAGTTCGTGGTCGACGTGATCCAGGGCGGCGCCGGCACCTCCAGCAACATGAATGCCAACGAGGTGATCTGCAATCGCGCGCTCGAGCTCCTGAATCACAAGAAGGGCGAGTACGAGCACCTGCATCCGCTCGATCACGTGAACCTCTCGCAGAGCACGAACGACGTCTATCCCACCGCTATCAAGCTCGCGCTCCAGTTCGGCATCAAGCGCCTGATCACCGAGATGGTGGCGCTCCGCAAGGCTTTCGAGCGCAAGGCGCAGGAATTCGACGACGTGCTGAAAGTCGGCCGCACGCAGCTGCAAGACGCGGTGCCGATGACGCTCGGTCAGGAGTTCTCGACCTACGCGGTGATGCTCGGCGAGGACGAGCAACGTCTCGCCGAAGCGGCGGGCCTGATTCGCGAGATCAATCTTGGCGCGACCGCCATTGGCACGGGCATCAACGCCCATCCCGATTACGAGCCTCTGGTCACCACGCGTCTCTCCGAGGTTTCAGGCGTGCAATTCCTTCGATCGCCCAATCTGATCGAAGCTACCCAGGATGCGGGTTCCTTCGTCCAGCTCTCCGGCGTGTTGAAGCGCATCGCCGTAAAGCTTTCCAAAACATGCAACGACCTGCGACTCCTCTCCTCAGGCCCTCGCGCCGGGATCGGCGAGATTTCGCTGCCGGCGGTGCAGGCCGGCTCGTCGATCATGCCGGGCAAGGTGAATCCGGTGATCCCGGAAGTCGTGAACCAGATCGCCTTCGAGGTGATCGGCAACGACATGACCGTCACCATGGCGGCGGAAGCCGGCCAGCTCCAGTTGAACGCGTTCGAACCGATCATCGCGCACAGCCTGTTCAAGAGCCTTTACCACCTCGCCGCGGGTTGTCGCACGCTCGCGGACCGCTGCGTAAACGGCATCACGCCAAACCGCGACCGCGCGCGGCGTCTTCTTGACGAGTCCACCGCCCTCGTCACGGCATTGAGTCCCATCCTCGGCTATTCGCGCTCCACCGAAATCGCCCGCGAGGCGCTCGCGAGCGGCAAGAGGGTTCTGGACATCGTGCTCGACAAGAAGCTTATGACGCGGGAGCAGCTCGAGCAGGTACTGGAGCCGGAGCGCCTCACCAAGCCGCACTACTCGACGGTGCAGAAGCCGAAGAGCGAGCCATGAACCGTTGGTGCCTTCTCATCGCCGGCACCGCGGCGATGGCGACGGCTGCCGACCACGCCGACAAGCCCCTCGACTTTGCGCCGCATCTCGTCGCCGCGATCAATGGCAAGAAGCTCGAACCGCGCAAGGCTTTGCTGCATCCGAAGACGCTGGCGTGCATCACGCCCCTGTCGAAGCCCTTGATCGACGAATCGCTGTCGGATCAATTCCGCCACAACATCGCGAAGGACTATCAAGCGCGTGCAGACGCCATTCCGGCCGATCGGCCTCTCGCTCTCGGCGATGGCGTCGTTCTTCCCGTGCGCCCGACGCATCAGGTCCAGCTCGATTGGCAGGACGGCCCGACGCACGTGACTTTCGTTGCACAGGTCGCGTACGCCGATGGCGCGTGGCGTGAAGTCTGGCCGTGCATCAGCGATGCAAAGGTGCCGGCCATGCGCGCGGCGAACGAGGCGCGGCGCCAGCAGCGGCAGCGCGCGCAATCGCTCGCCGCGAATTTGTCGCCCGCGTTGCGCAAGGAGCTTCTCGCTCTCCTTGCGAAAGGGGAAAGGATCGATGCGATCAAGCGCTATCAGGAAGTGAGCAAGGAAGACTTGGCCACTTCCAGGGCGGTGATCGAGGCGATCAAGTGAGGCTTTTCGCCCTGGCCGCTGCGCTCCTCTTCAGCGCGGCTGCGCTTGCACAGAGTTACCCAGCAAAGCCGATCAAGATCGTCGTGCCATTTCCGGCCGGCGGCATCGCCGACCTGTATGCGCGGTTGATCGGCGCGCGCGTCACCGAAGGCTGGGGGCAGCCGGTCGTGATCGAGAACCGCACCGGCGCCGGCGGCAACATCGGCGCCGACGCCGTCGCGAAGTCCGCACCCGACGGCTATACGCTGGTCATGGGCAGCTTCGGCACGCATGCCGTGAACGTGAGCCTCTTCTCCTCGATGCCCTACGACCCGGTGAAGGACTTCGCTCCGATCATCCTGGTGCTGGAAGCCGAAGGCCTCCTCGTCGTCCATCCCTCGGTGCCTGCGCAAAGCGTCCTCGATCTCATCGCCTACGCTCGCGCCCATCCGGGGAAACTCACCTTCGCCTCGGCAGGCATGGGCACCGCAAGTCACCTCGCTGGCGAGCTCTTCAAGACGATGGCGAAGGTCGACATGACGCATGTTCCATACAAGGGTAACGTGCCCGCGATCACCGACCTGCTCGCGGGCCAGACTTCGCTTCTCTTCGGCACGACGCCGACGGTCCTGCCGCATGCAAAAGCGGGCAAGCTGCGTGCGCTCGCCACCATCGGTTCCGTGCGCTCGGCTGCCGCGCCCGATCTCCCGACCGTCGCTGAAACGCTTCCCGGCTTCGAAGTGAACAACTGGGTCGGCCTGCTCGCGCCCGCAGGAACGCCGAACGACATCGTGCGCAAGTGGAACGCCGAGGTGAACAAGATCATGACCGGCGCCGACATCAAGCAGCGCCTGCCTACCGAAGGCGCCCGCTACGCGCCAAACACGCCGGAGGAATTCGGCGCCTTCATCAAGTCCGAGATCGCCAAGTGGGCGCCCGTCGTCAAGGCGTCCGGGGCGCGGGTTGACTGAGAAGCTCGGTCACGCCGCCGATGGCGGCGGTGTTCACCGTTAGCGTCCGTTCCGTCGCGAAGCGAAGCATGTAGTGCGGGCCGCCGGCCTTCGGGCCGGTACCGGAGAGGCCTTCGCCGCCGAAAGGCTGCACGCCGACGACGGCGCCGATCATGCTGCGGTTCACATAGGTGTTGCCGACGCGGGTCGCGGCGACCACGTCGTCGACGAAGCTCTGGATGCGGCTGTGGATGCCGAGGGTCAGGCCGACGCCGGTGCTGCGCAGCCACTCCAGCACCTTCGGCAGCTCTGACCTCCGGTAGGTGCAGACATGCAGGATCGGGCCGAAGACTTCGGTGCGCGGCAGTTCTTCCAGAGTGAGGCGAAGCGCGATCGGGGTGATGAAGTTGCCTTTCGCGCTCGGTGCGGGGGCTTCGCCGATGAGCTTCGCGGCGCGGCGCATGCGCTCGACGTGCTTCGCGAGATCGGCGCAGGCCGGGCGGTCGATGATCGGGCCGACGTCGGTGTCGGGCTCCGCGGGATTGCCGACCTTTAGCTCGGCGAGCGCGCCGGCAAGGATCTGGAGGATGCGTGGCGCGGCGCCTTCGTCGACGAAGAGGATGCGCTGCGCTGAGCAGCGTTGTCCGGCGCTCTGGAAAGCAGAGATCAGCGTGTCGTCCACGACCTGTTCGGGCAGCGCCGAGGAATCAACGAGCATCGCATTCACGCCACCGGTCTCCGCGATGAGCGGTGCGATGGGACCTTCGCGCGCAGCCAGCACGGCGTTGATGCGCTTCGCCGTCTCGACCGATCCCGTGAAGGCGACCCCGGCGACGCGCGGATCGGCGACGAGCGGTGCGCCGACGGTTTCGCCGTCGCCGGGAACGCAGATTGCGGCATCGGCGGGGATGCCGGCCTCGCGCAGGATCTCGATGGCGCGCACGCCGATGCGCGGTGTCTGCTCCGCTGGCTTCGCGATCACGGTGTTACCGGCGGCAAGCGCCGCCGCGACCTGGCCGGTAAAGATGGCGAGCGGGAAATTCCACGGGCTGATGCACGCGAAAACACCGCGGCCATGCAAATGCAGCTCGTTGCGCTCGCCGGCCGGACCTGCCAGCACCTTAGGCTGTGAGAAATGCAGGCGCGCCTGCAGCGCGTAGTAGCGGCAGAAGTCCGCCGCTTCGCGCACCTCGGCGACGGAGTCCCCATAGGTGCGCCCGCCTTCGCGAACGATGAGCGAAACGAGCTCGGCCATGCGGCCCTCGAGCAAATCGGCGGCGGTTTCGAGACATGACGCGCGCGCCGCGGCGGGTGTTTGCGACCAGGACTCGAAGGCACGCGTGGCACGAGCGATCGAGTCCTGCAGGTTCGGGCCCGGCGAAGTGCCGATCGAACCATCGGCAACGATTTTCTGGTGGAGCACGTCGAGCACGTCGCGCCGCGAGAGGTCGATGCCCAGCGAGTTCAGCCGGTCGGGATAGAGCTTGCGCGGCAGCGGAATACGCTCATCCGGCCTGTACGGCTGCGGGATCTGCGCGAGGGGATCGGCGACGAGCGCCTCGAGCGGCACGTCTGGATCGGCGATCTGATGCACGAATGAAGTGTTGGCGCCGTTCTCCAGCATGCGGCGTACGAGATAGGGCAGGAGGTCGGTGAAGCTGCCGACCGGCGCATACATGCGCACGGTGACCTTGCGCTCGGCGAGCAGCGCTTCATAAAGCGCGTCGCCCATGCCGACCAGCTTCTGGAACTCGAACTCCTTTTCCTGCGCCAGCTCCAGGATCGTCGCCACCGTGCGGCAGTTGTGGGTGGCGAAGGCCGGATAGATCGCGTCCGGCGCTCCGAGCAAGGTCGTGGCGCAGGCTACGTAGGAGAGATCGGTCACCGCCTTGCGCGTGAAGACCGGGTAGTCCGGCATGCCGAGTTGTTGGGCGCGCTTGACCTCGCTGTCCCAATAAGCGCCTTTGACGAGGCGGATCGGCAAGCGGCGCTTGTGCTGGCGGCCCAGCACGACGAGCCATTCGCAGACCGAGACCGCGCGCTTCTGGTACGCCTGTACTGCAAGGCCCGGCGTGAACTCCTGTGCAAGCGCCGCGTGCAGGTCGAGCGTCAGCTCGAGGCGTTCGGATTCCTCAGCGTCGATGGTGAAGGCGACGCCGCGATCGCCGGCCAGTTTGGCGAGCGTTTGCAGGCGTGGCAGCAGCTCGCCCATGACCCGGCTGCGCTTCGCTTCTTCGAACCGCGGATGGAGCGCCGAGAGCTTGATGGAGATGGTGTCGGGCGCGCGTACGGCTCCGATGGCGCGCGTATAGAGCTCCATGTAATGCGCGGCGTCGGCTGCCGTGCGCGCGGCCTCGCCAAGCATGTCGTAGGAGTGCAGGTAGGGCGCGCGATCGGCGCCGCGCTGCACAGCCTCTTCGATCGTTTCCGCGAGGACGAACTGCTCGGCAAGGATGCGCATCGCCTGGCGCACGGCCGCCCGGACGACCGGCTCGCCGAGACGTGCGACGATGTGCTTGAGCGCGGAGGGTTCGTCATGCCAGCGCGCGAGCTTCCCGGTAAGAAGCAGTGCCCAGTCGGCCGCGCTCGCAAGGAGCGAAGCATCGCCACCGGCACCCCAGTCGCCTTGCGAAAGTTTCTCCCGTAGCAGCGCATCGGCGGTCTCGGCGTCGGGAATACGAAGTAGAGCCTCCGCGACGCACATGAGGGCGACGCCTTCGCGCGTGGAGAGACCGTAATGGCGCAGGAACGACTCGGCGCTGAGCGGTCCGGGCGGCGTGGCGCGCACGCGTTGCGCGAGGCGTAGCGCGGTCGCCTCGATCCCTCCGCTTGATGGCGGCTGGAGCGCTCGCAGGCGCTCGACCGCGTCCGCTTCCGGCATTCGGTGATGCTGCCGAATCTTGGCGAGCGCGTCGGGCAATATAATCACCGCAGAAATCCTAGCGGAAGAAGCATGGCGGCATCATCTATTCCCAAGATCCTTTGGCAGCCGAGCGAGCGCTCGATCGAGGACGCGCAGAATACTCAATTTGCGCGCCAGGTGATCCGCAAGCGCAAGCTCGACGTCAACAGCTATCCCGACTTCCATAAGTGGTCGGTCGAGAACCCCGAGGAGTTCTGGTCCGACACGTGGGATTTCTGCGGCGTGATCGCCTCGCGCAAGGGGTCCACGGTGCTGACGGACGGCGACAAGATGCCGGGCGCGCACTGGTTCCCGGAGGCGCGGCTCAACCTCGCGCAGAACCTCCTGCGGCGCGGCGACCGCGGCGACGCCTTCGTCTTCTGGGACGAGACCGGTTTTAAACGGCGCGTCAGCTACTCCGACCTTACGAGCGACGTGTCACGCGCCGTGCAGGCGCTGACGGCGCTCGGGCTACGGGCGGGCGATCGGGTCGCGGCGTTCATCCCCAACATTCCCGAAGCCGGCATGCTCGCGCTCGCCGCGCTCTCGCAGGGCATCGTCTGGTCCTCCTGCTCGCCGGACTTCGGCGTCGAGGGCGTGCTGGAGCGCTTCGGCCAGATCGAACCGAAGGTGCTCTTCTGCGCCGATGGCTACCGGTATAACGGCGATCGCCACGATTCGCTCGAGCGAGTGCGCGAGATTGCCGAGAAGCTGCCGTCTCTCCGCAAGGTCGTCGTCGTGCCGCAGCTCGATCCGCGGCTCGATGTCAGCGACATTCCGAAGGCGGTGACGCTCGAGGAGTGGCTGCGCCGCTATCAGCCCGAGGACATCAAGTACGCGCAGCTGCCGTTCGAGCACCCGGTATTCATCCTTTTCACCTCAGGCACGACCGGCCAGCCGAAGTGCATCGTCCATGGCGCAGGCGGGACGCTCCTGCAGACGGTGAAGATGTTCAAGCTGCACCTTGATGTCAGGCCCGGCGACCGCTACTTCTATTACTGCACCACCAACTGGGTGGTGTGGAACGTGATGTTCATGGGTCTTGCGGCGGAAGCGAGCATCATGCTCTACGACGGCTCACCTTTCGCGAAGGGCGGAAAGATCCTCTTCGACTACGCGGAAAAAGAACGCTTCACTCACCTCGGCACGTCGGCGAAATTCATCGATGCCTGCGCGAAGCGCGATCTGCGGCCGCGCGACACGCACGACCTTGCCGCGTTGCGCATGGTCATTTCCACCGGCTCACCGCTCGTGGCCGAGAGCTACGACTACTTCTATGACGCGTGGAAGCCCGATGCGTGCCTCGCTTCCATCTCGGGGGGCACCGACATCATGGGGGCGTTCGCCGAGGGGAGCGCGGTCCTGCCGGTTTATCGGGGTGAGATGCAGTGCCGCTCGCTCGGCATGGCGGTCGAGGTGTTCGACGAGGAGGGCAACTCGATCGTCGGAAGCAAGGGCGAGCTCGTCTGCACCAAGCCTTTCCCGTCGATGCCGCTCGGCTTCTGGAACGACCGCGGCGGCGAGCGCTATCACGCGGCGTATTTCGACAAGTACGCGAACGTCTGGTGCCACGGCGACTGGTCCGAGCTCACCGAGCGGGGCACGATGATCGTATACGGGCGCTCCGATGCCACGCTCAATCCCGGCGGCGTGCGCATCGGCACGGCGGAGATCTATCGCGTCGTCGAGCGCGTCCACGAAGTAGAAGAATCGGTGGCGATCGGCCAGCTCTGGCCGCCGGACAATCCCAAGGACTCGCGCGTCGTGCTCTTTGTGAAGCTGAGGCCCGGCTACTCGCTCGACCAGAAGCTCGAAGATCGCCTTCGCGCCAGCATCAAGAAGCAGGCCTCGCCGAAGCACGTCCCGGCGCGCATCGTCCAGGTGCCCGACATCCCGCGCACCAAGAACGGCAAGGTCGTGGAGCTCGCCGTGAAAGCTGTGGTGCATGGCATGGAAGTGTCAAATACCGATGCGCTGGCAAATCCGGAAGCGCTCGCCTATTTCGAGAACGTTCCGGAGCTGATGGCCTGATGGCAACCTTGAAAGGAAAGGTAGCGGTTGTCACCGGCTCGACCAGCGGCATTGGCCTCGGCATCGCCCGCGCGCTCGGCAGCGCGGGGGCAGATCTGATGTTGAACGGCTTCGGCGACAAGGCCGGAATCGAGACGCTACGCAAAGGCCTCGCCAGCGAGTTCAAAGTGCGCGTGGGTTATGACAGCGCCGATATGTCCAAGCCGGCTGAAATCCGCCAGCTCATCTCGCACACCGTGTCCGAGCTTGGCAGCGTAGACATCCTGGTGAACAACGCGGGCATCCAGCACGTCGCGCCGGTCGACGAATTTGCCGACGACAAATGGGATGCGGTGATCGCCATCAACCTGTCAGCGGACTTCCACGCCATCAAGGCGGCGCTGCCGCATATGAAGAAGCGCGGCTGGGGCCGCATCATCAACATCGCCTCTGCGCATGGCCTCGTCGCCTCGGCGAACAAGGTCGCCTACGTCACCGCAAAGCACGGCGTGGTCGGCATGACGAAGGTTGTGGCGCTCGAGACTGCGGCCACCGCGATCACGTGTAACGCAATTTGTCCAGGCTGGGTTCTGACGCCGCTCGTTCAGAAGCAGATCGACGACCTGGCGAAGCGCGAGAATCTTCCGCCGGCCGAGGCCAAGCGGCGCCTGCTCGCCGAGAAGCAGCCCTCGGGCGACTTCGTCACCACCGACCAGATCGGCGCACTCGCGCTTTATCTCTGCTCCGATGCCGCCGCGCAGATTCGCGGTGCGGCGCTCTCCATCGACGGCGGCTGGACCGCTCAGTAAGGCTACTCGCGCCGAGCGGGAGAAGCGGCGATCGCGGCGGCGATGGCTTCGATGACGCTCGGCTGCTCGCCGATGGCCGGCTCCAGGCGAATCGTTACGCTTGCGTGCTTCTTCTGCGCGGCCGCGATGAGCTTCGGTAAATCGTCCTTCACGTGCCCGCCCTGGCCAAGGAAGACAGGCACTACGCGCACATTGTTAACGCCAAGCGCAGCGATCGCCTCCTCGAGCGTCGGTGACATTGACTCCAGATAGGCGACCGCGACCGGCCCGTCGTGCTTCTTTCGGAGGATGTCAGCGAGCTGGTTGAAAGGCCGCGCCCAATCGCGATCGCGCGAGCCGTGCGCGAAGAGGACGATGCCGGACTTCAATGAATCGTGTGACGCCGGCCTTCGTAGATGCCCTGCAGGAGCCGCAGCGACCCGAGGCTGATCGCGTGGTGCGAGAGCGCATGGCCCAGGTCTTCGACGATGTCGAGCGTGACGGGGACGTGCAGGCCTTCGAGCACGCGCGCGGCGCGCTCGGCGTAGACGCGCGACACGACGGAGTCGAACGCGCCGTGCACGAGGTGAATGCGTGAACCGATGCGAGCGCCGCAGGCGGGCAGGCGCGCATAGCGCGATGAGAAAGCGACAACGGCGCCCGCGATGCCGGGCGATTTCACCGCCTCGAGGGCGAGAGTTCCGCCCTGCGAGAAGCCGACGAGGACGGTGCGGCTCGCGGTGACACCGAAGTTGGTCTGCTCCCGGCGGACGAGATCCTCGAAGTCGGGAAGCACCGCCGCCACGCGCTCGCGATGGTTGTCGCAATTGAGGCCGCGCGTCGGATACCAGTCCTGCGCCGCGCCGCCGCGCGCGTCGGGATCGAATCCGCTCGGCACCACGAGCGCGGCAGTGGGGAAGCGAGCCTGGAACTTGAACGCGATCGGAATCATCGACTGCGCGGTTGCGCCGCAGCCGTGCAGGAATACAAACAGGTGGTGTGCTTGCTGCTCTTTCGCGGGGGTGAAGCGGTAAACCCGGCCGGAGGACATTCCGAGGACATTGTTACGCCGCCGTGACGCTTCTGTAAACTGATTTCCGTCCTTCCCGAGGTTCCCATGAAAAAGACTGGATTTCTAACGGCTTTCTGGTCGTTGACGAAACCCTATTGGGTGTCGGCGCAGCGCAAAAAAGCCCTGTCGCTTCTGGCTGCGCTGGTCGGTTTGTCGATCGGCCTCGTCTGGGTGGAAGTCCAGTGGAACATCTGGAACAACGACTTTTACAACGCGCTGCAGAAGAAGGACGAGACGGAGTTCCTGCGGCAGCTCGGCGTTTTCACGGGGATTGCGGTGCTTTGGGTGGTTGCGCGCGTCTATCGGCTCTACTTCCAGCAGATCCTGCTGATCGAGTGGCGCACCTGGCTGAACGAGCACTTGCTTTCGCAATGGCTCAAGGACCGTGCCTATCACCGGCTGCAACTCGCAGACCGCGGCATCGACAATCCCGACCAGCGCATCGCAGACGACCTGCGCATCTTCGTCGAGAAGACGCTCGAACTCGGCGTCGGGCTCCTTTCCGCCGTGGCGATGGTGGTCTGCTTTGTGGCCATCTTGTGGAACCTGTCGAGCGACTTCTCGATTGGCGGCATCACGATTCCGGGCGTGCTGGTGTGGATCGCCATCGTGTATTCGCTCGTCGGCAGCTGGCTCGCGCACCTCGTCGGCAGGCGGCTGATCGGCCTCGACTTCAACCAGCAG
>JAFARH010000141.1 GCA_019245555.1 Betaproteobacteria bacterium | reverse complement strand
GCCATGGTGTTGCGCGCGAGCGCGAGGTGATTGTCATCGTCCTCGATGCCCTGGCCGGCGGGATGCAGCGGCCACTTCCAGATGTTCGGCACGAAGTTGACGAGCGAATGCGAGTGATGGCCTTTCTCGTTGGTCTTGCCGCTCCGGTCGCGAAACACCGTGGGATAGAACTTCTGCGGCGTCGCGCTGAAGTAGTCCTTGCGACCGTCGAACCGCTCCGTGAACACGTAGTCGTTCTCGAAGATGAATTCGTGGTGGCGGAACATGTCGATGAGAAGCGGCGCGTTGGTGATGGCCACCAGGCGCACCGGATCCTTGCCGGTATTGATGTGGCGGTGCCACGTATTGAGCGGCGAGGGAAAGACGGCGCCTTTCTCCCACTCGAAGGTGAGCATGTCTTTCTGGTCGCGCTGCCACACTTGTGTGCGCCCCTTGCCGGAGAGGACGAGCGTCTGTTCTTCGAAAATATGCCGCTCGGGATTTGTCTGGCTGCCCGGCGGAATCTCGGCGACCCAGGCGTCGACCGTTCCTGCCGTGCCTTCCAGGAAGATATAGGCGCCTAGCGCGCCGACGCGCTTCCAGGGCTTGAGCTCGATCTTGTTGACGTCGATCGTCCCGCCCTCATAGACGGGAATGCCTTCCTTCGCCAGGAACTTGCGATAAGCGCTGGGCCCGTTGAACACGACGGGATCGTCGTAGGAATCGGTGCGCGGCTTTGAAGCTACCGGCGCCTGCGCCGCGGCGCCTCCGCTGCGCAGCGTGGCCGCCGCCGCCATGCCGGACAAGCACATGCGCAGGAACTGCGATCGCGTGAAGGAGATCTTTTCGATGGCATTGCCGGTCGGCTCGCCGTGCGAATGGCCGTGGTCGTGACCGTGTTCGTGGGAATGAGGAGGCAGTCCGTCGTGCTCGTGATCGTGGTCATGACTGGACATCGTGTTCTCCTCCTCGGAAAAGCTCCGTCTAACTATACTAGCCGGCACCTCATGGGCAAATTGGCTGACAGCGCGTTCGATACAGAAGAACGTCACCGCGACGAAGTCGGCGAGCTGATCGGTAATTACGTCGCGCATGTCTCCGGCACGCTCGACGCGCGCGCGGAGCGCGCCGCCAAGGCTGCTCTCATCGATTCGTTCGCCGTCGCCATTGCGGCGCTGCGACACCCCGCCGCGCAGAACGCGCGCAAGCACGCCTACGGCTTTGCCACGAGCAAAGGCTGCGTGCTCTGGGGCACGCCGAAGCGCGTCCACCCCGAGCTCGCCGCGCTTGCGAATGGCGTGCTGCTGCGCTGCCACGATTACAACGATTTCTTCGTCGGGCGACGCAACAGCGGCCACTCGAGCGACATCCTTTCTGGCGTCATCGCGGCGGCCGAATGGACCAACGCCTCCGGCAAGGAGCTGCTATCCGCCGTGGCCGTCGGTTACGAGATGGTGGGCGCAGCGTTCGACGCGTTCTCCACTGCGCAGGGCGGCTGGGATTACACGACCCTGATGCAGCTCGGCGCGACCGCCGGCATTGCGCGCGTGCTGGGCTTGAACGCGGACCAGACGCGCGAGGCGATGGGCATGACGGTGGTACCGCACTACGCGAGCGACGAGATCGAATCCGGCGAGCTCAACCGGCGCGGCGACCTTTCGATGTGGAAGCGCTTCAACGGCGCCGACGCAGTGCGGAACGCGCTGCAGGCGTGCCTCCTCGCCCAAGCTGGCGTCGAGGCTGCGGTGCGACCTTTCGGCGGTGACTGCGGCTTCATCCGCAAGATGAACATGACGGATGACCCGGTGCCGGTGTTGAAGGAGCGGTTGAATCCGCGCCTTCCACTCGCGCGGGTGAGCGACGCCTTCATGAAGCGCTGGCCGGTCGGCTCGGTGGCCCAGAGCGCAATCCAGGCCGCGATCGAAGCTCGCTCGCAGATCAGGGATCTCTCCCGCATCAAGCAGATCCGCGTCTTCGCCGAAGAGGGCGCCTATGATCACCTGGTGAAGATCCGCCAGGATCCATGGAATCCGATCTCGCGGGAGACAGCCGATCATTCGCTGCCCTACATCGTGGCGGCGGCAGTGCTGGATGGCACGATCGCGGTGAATAGCTTCACTCCAAAGGTCGTGCTCGATCCGAAGCGCCAGGCATTCATCAAGAAAGTCGTTTGCACCCCGGCGCTCGAGCTTGGTTCGCATGCCATGGGCAAGCACAAGCGGGTCGAGATGGGGTACTTGTCTCGCGTCGAGATCGAGCTTGACGACGGAAAAGTGGTGGAGGGTGCGGCGCGGCCGTTCCCCGGGCATCATAAAAACCCTTTCAGCGATGCAGACCTGAATCAAAAGCTGCGAGAGAACGTAGAGCCGATCGCTGGTGCGCAGCGGACGGCAAAACTCACCGAGGCGCTGTGGTCCGTAGACAAAATGAAGAGCGTGCGCGATCTCACGAAGCTGCTTGCCTTCAGGGCTGATATCGACAGCGCTCGGGTCCGGGAGCGATGACATGCTGACCCGTGAACAGAATGAATTCCTGACCCGCACCGGCCCCGGTACGCCGATGGGCAATCTCTTCCGGCGCTACTGGATTCCTGCGCTCCTCGACTGGGAATTGCCGGGCCCCGACTGTTCGCCGGTACGCGTAAAGCTGCTGGGCGAGGAGTTGATCGCCTTCCGCGATACCGAGGGGCGCATCGGCCTGATCGACGAATTCTGCGCGCATCGTGGCGTTTCGCTGTGGTTCGGGCGAAACGAGGAGTGCGGATTGCGCTGCTCGTATCACGGCTGGAAGTACGACGTGAACGGCAATTGCGTCGACCTGCCTTCCGAGCCGGGCGAGCGGGTACGCAGCCGCATCAAGCTCAAGTCGTATCCGACCGCGGAGCTGGGCGGCGTCATTTGGGCCTACATGGGACCGCCGGAAGAGAAGCCCGCGCTGCCCAACTTCGAATGGGTGCATCTGCCCGCGTCGCACCGCGTTATTACCAAGCGCTGGCAAGAGAGCTATTACCTGCAGGCGGTCGAAGGCGGCATCGATTCGAGCCACGTTTCGTTCCTGCACCGCGGCGATCTCGCGAGCGACCCATTCCATAAGAACACCGCGGGCGCGAAGTTCGCGAAGTCGACGAAGACGACGTTCGAGATCATCGATGCTCCCGGCGGCATGCTGATCGGCGCGCGCCGCGATGCCGATCCTGGCAACGCCTACTGGCGGATCACGCAGTGGATCATGCCGTGGTACACGCTGATTCCGCCTTACGCTGGCAATGCGCTCAATGGCCACGCGTGGGTGCCAATGGACGACGAGAACTGCGTGGCGTGGTCGATGACGTTCCACCCGACGCAGCCGATTCCAGAAGAGCACGTCAAGCTCATCAAGGACGGCAACGGGGTGCACGCCGAGCTCATTGCGGGCACGTTCCGCCCTGTGGCCAACCGCACCAACGATTACCTCATCGATCGCGCGAAGCAGAAGAGCGGCCGTCACTACAGCGGTGTCAAAGGCCTCGCCATGCAGGACGCGTCGATCCAGGAAAGCCAGGGAATCATCGCCGATCGCACCGTGGAGCACCTGGTCACCACCGATCGCGCGATCGTCGCTGCTCGACAGCGTTTGCTGAAAGCGGCGGAAGAGCTCCAGAAAGGCGGCAAGGCGCCCGGCCTGTCGCCCGAGGCGCAGCTCGTGCGCTCGGCTTCGTTCGTCATCCCCGTCGATGGCGAATTCGAGAAGCACGCGGTCGATGCTGTGAAGTACCGCAAGGGCGAGCCCCACGTCGCCGTCTAGGCTGATCGCTGGCCTCATCCTACTCGGCGCCGCCCTGTGCGCCTCTGCGCAGGACTATCCATCTCGCACCGTCTCACTCGTCGTGCCCTTTACTCCGGGCACCACGGCAGACTCGCTCGCGCGGCTCCTGCAACCGCATCTCGCGCAACGCTGGGGCGTGCCGGTGGTGGTGGAAAACAAGCCGGGCGCGGCCGGCATGATCGGTATCGACGCCGTCGCTAAGGCGGCGCCGGATGGCTACACATTCCTCTTCACTTCAACGGCGTTCGGCACGATCGCGGCGATGAACCCGAAGCTGCCGTACGAGCCGGAGAAGAGCTTTGCACCGGTAATGCTGATCGGCACGAGCCCGCTGAGCTTCATGGTGCCCGCCAGCTTTCCCGCGCACACGGTGAAGGAATTTGTCGAGCAGGCCAAGAAGCGCCCCGGCGAGCTCAACTACGCGTCGGCCGGCACCGGCAGCGTGTTCCATCTCTCCATGGAGCTCCTGCAGCACGAGGCCGGCACGAAGATGGTCCACATCCCCTACAAAGGCACGCAGGGTGTGATCAACGATCTCATTTCAGGTCACATACAAGGGACCATGATGGTCTTCCAGACTGCGCTGCCGCTCGTGCAAAGCGGCAGGGCGCGCATGCTCGCCGTGATGAGTCCGCGCCGCGCGCAGGCGCTGCCGGACGTGCCGACGATGGTCGAAGCGGGCTATCCGAATCTTGTCGTCGAAGCCTGGACCGGCGTGATGGTGCCCGCCAAGACGCCGCCGGCGGTGATCGCCAAATTCAACGGCGAGGTGAACAAGCTGCTCACCCTGGATGAGATGAAAGCGGCGGCCACCAAGATGGACGTCTCGCTCTCCGGCGGCGGGCCCGAGATCCTCGATGCGCTGGTGAAGAAGGAGATCCGGCAGTGGACCCAGGTGGTCCAGCAGGCCAACATCAAGCCGGAGTGAGATCGCTAGTTCAGCAATCGTGCTCGCCCGGCAACCACGGCGAGCGCGACGAGGAATGCTGCCTCCGGGATTGGTTGAGCCTCGCTCATCCAGTCCCTGAACATTTCCAGAGGCACCTGCATCCGAGTGGCCAAAGCGAGCTCATCGCCCGCGATGTCGAGCGCGAATCTCAGCATGTTGAGATACATCTGCTGCATCCTCGCCTGATTGTGCGGGGCGCACCTTGCACGCACACATTGCGTTCGCTTTCGCAACCCTTGCGGGCAGTGCAAGCGGTTTGTCAGCGTCCGAGTAGATACTCCTTAGCGCGATACGCGGGAGAACATCAATGCGAGTCTTCTTACTGCTTCCGATCATCACCTTGGCTGCGTGCGCGACCGCGCCCAAAGACCTTGAGAACATGTCGACGGCCGAGGTCTGCCATGTCGGCTTGACTGAACGCGGCATGGGTCCCGTCGCGGGAGCCGAGATCCAGCGCCGCGAGGAAGACTGCGGTAACCATGTCGCTGAGCTCGCGCAGATGGCGGACTACGAAAAGCGTGTGCGTCCCGGCATCAAGGGACCGCTGTCCGTAGCCCCCAAGACCAGCGCTTATTGATCGGCACTGACTTGCAGTAACGGTCGGGACCCGGCCGCACGTTTCTTGCGGCACCAACACTTTCAACCCAGCGAGAGTGTTATGGACCTCAAGCATGCGATCAGCGCGGCCTTCACCGCAGCCGCTTTCCTGGCGGCCCCGGCCTTCGCACAGGACCAGGGATTCGACAGGCTCGACACGAACCACGACGGCAATATCGATCAAAGCGAAGCGGCGGCGTGGCCGTGGCTGCAGCAGAACTTCAGCACTTACGATGCCGACCACAACGGCAAGCTCGGCAAGGACGAGTTTGCGGCGGCGGTGAACGGGGCGCGAGCAGCGAACGTATTCCCCGGGGCGGGCGCAACCCGGGATCCGAGCGCTGCGTTCGACAACCTCGACAAGAACCACGACGGGTCGATCGACAAGACCGAAGCCGCGGCGTGGCCGCGTTTGCAACAGAGCTTCGACACTTACGACACGAACCACGACGGCAAGCTCGGCAAGGACGAGTTCAACGCGGCCGTGAGTGCGCTGCGCGCGTCACGGGGCGCCGCTGGCGGGACCGCCGCGACTACCGCGACCACCAATGCATACGCTCAGTTCGACGCGCTGGACAAGAACAACGACGGCAAGCTCGATCCGAGTGAAGTAGCGTCGATGCCGTGGCTGCAGCAGAACTTCAGCCAGTACGACACCAACCACGACGGCACGCTCGGCAAGGATGAGTTCTCCGCTGCCGTGAGCGCGCACGGACCGCAATAAGTCATGCGCCCTGGCCGGCGGCGATCCAGTCCGGTTGTCTGAAGATCTCGGCTAGCGCCGCTGCGTCTTCCGCCGTCGGCAGGCGCTCAGGGCCCTCATAAGGCTGCTGGGCGAACGGCCCGTTCTTGCGGTTGAAGCGCGGGTCCGTGAGATACAGCTTCTTTTCGCTCTCCGGCAATAGCTTGTTGAGGAGGCCGAGGAGCTTCCGCGCCTCGTCCATGAAGGCATCGCGCAGCTTCTGGTTGACGCGCTCCGCATCCTCGATGGTGTTGCCCCACGCGGCCTTCAGCCCCCAGTCGTAATAGCGCTTCGCGCTGGTGGATACCTCCGCGCCGAAGGCGTCGTAGCAGATGGCGAGCATCTGGTTGATGTAGCGCTGATGCAACTCGACCGGCACCCGGTTCGCGGCGCAGATGCGCTGCATGCCCTGGTACCCGATCACCAGATGGAAGCCTTCTTCCTGCAGCATCGGCACGGCGCTACGTGCGAATGGGGCGAACGCCGACTGGCCGAACATCGAGAGCTGGTATTTACCGACGCGGTCGCCCCAGTTGTGCCACGAGAAGACGTTCAGCCAGTTCAATTTCACGTTGAACATCTCGAGGAGCGCCTCGCCGCGAGTGGCACGGCGCTCGAGGAGTTCGCGCGCGGCAGCGCGGCCTTCGTCGCCGAAGTAGGTGACGAGAAGGTACGCCATCTGCCAGCCGTGGCGCGTCTCTTCGGTCATGTGCCGCGCGAGGCGATCGCGATCGTGCTCGGTCGGTGCGCAGTCGAGGAGGGCGCGCGACTGCTCCACCGCGCGTACCTCTGAGTCGCCCTGCCAGACGATGAGCCGCAGCAGCGCTTCCTTGATCTTCGGGTCGGGAATGTCGCTCACGCTTTCCCAGCGGCGCTCGCCGGCGTAGCGGCCGAAGCCGATCTCCGCCGGCACGTCGGAGAACTTCTCATGGAGCTCCACGCGCGGGTCGGGATGGACGTCGAGCTCGCGGTGCCAGGCGCGCATCATGTCGACCCACTCGTCGAACGCGCCGCGCTGTCTTCCGGTGCCTAGCTCCATCGCCTCAAGGTACGGCGGGGGAACGCATCTTGCAATGCGCTTTCACCTATTCGAGAGGCATCCATGGACTATCGCGACGACGCCGTTTCCTTTCTTTGCGGCCTGGCAACTGGTCTGGCGCTGGGCGTGCTCGGCATGTTCATCTTCGATCCGAAGGAAGGGCGCCGGCGCCGTGCGATAGCACGCGACAAGATCGTCCGCTACGGGAACGAAGCCGCCGACTACGCGGCCGGCACCGCCAAGGACCTGCGCAATCGCGCGCAGGGGGTGGCCGCTGAGGCGCGCAGCGCGCTGCAGGAAACGGCCGAGGCGACTAAGCCGCTTTAGCCTGCTGCTGTTCTTCCTTTACCAGGCGATCGACGATGCCCCGCATCGCGACCCACGCCTTGTCCTGACCCAGGTTGACCGGCGCGGGGGTCGGCCGCAGGTCCATGTTGATCTGCTGCGCCTTCACCATCGCCATGTCCTGCAGGAAGATGTCGTGGACCTGCTTGGCCAGCATGTCCGAAATCCATTGCTGGTCGAGCTTGAAGTTGTAGGCCTGCGCGAAGAAGTAGTGAGCGGTCTTTTCCGTCTCGGGCGTGATCGCGTTTAAGTTCCACATGTTCATCCAGCGGCTGCCCCGGTCCGTCACCTGCCGCATGCCGGAGCCCGCGGGCGCGGAGCCGACGTCGAGCTTGACGAAGCAGGGTGGCGCGAAATGCGCGATCTGCCAGCGGTCGACGTTGAGGCCGTCGGGGAATTCGCCCATCTGCTTGTGGAACGGCGCCGGCGGCTTATCCATGTCGTAGCGCGATACCTGTATGCGATCGCCTTCGCGCGTCACGTCGAACTCCGAGCGTGCAAAGGAGCCGGTGCCAAGGCTTTCCGGGTGGAGGAAGGGCAGGTGCGTCGTGTCGAGAAGGTTCTCGACGAGCAGCAGGTAATTGGACGGCACGTGCAGGTAATTGCCGCCGTAGCGCCACTTCGGATCGTCCAGCCAATGGAAGTCTTCGATGAGCGCAGGATCGGCCTTCGCCGGATCGCCCATCCAGATCCAGAGCCAGTGGTTTTTCTCGACCAGTGGATAGGACTTTACTTTCGCCGAGGCCGGGACGCGGTCCTGGCTGGGTACCTTGACGCAGGCGCCCGAGGGTTCGAACTGCAGCCCGTGGTATGGGCAGTGCACGATGTCGCCGACCAGCTTGCCCATCGAGAGCGGTGCCTGGCGATGGCAGCAGCGATCTTCCAGCGCGACAGCCTTGCCTTCGGTGGTGCGGAAAAGCACCACGGGCTCATCGAGGACGATCCGCCGCATCATGGTGCGGGTCATCTCGTGGTCCCAGGCCGCGACGTACCACGCGTTACGAACGAACATAGGCTCCTCCTGGACTCAGTTTAGTACCGAATTTAGTACCATGGGTCGTGTGCTCAGGCTCTCCGCAGTCGGCAAGCGATTCGGCGGGCGGACCGTCCTGAACCAGATCTCGCTCGAGGTGCGCGCCGGCGAATATGTGGCGATCCTCGGCGAGTCGGGCATTGGCAAATCGACGCTCCTCAACGTCATCGCCGGCCTCGAACCGGTCGATGCCGGCGAGATCCATTTCGATGGCCAGGAGCTGACGCGCCTGGACGACGATGCGCTCACGCTTCTGCGGCGAAATCACTACGGCTTTGTCTTCCAGGCGTTCCACGTCCTGCCGCAGCTCTCCGTCGAGCAGAACGTCGGGCTGCCGCTCCTGCTGCGCGGTGCACTAGACGCCGCCAGGGTGCGCGCGATGATCGCAGCGGTGGGACTCGCGGGCCGCGAAGCGAGCTCGCCGCGAGAGCTGTCCGGCGGCGAGCTGCAGCGCGTGGCGATCGCTCGGGCGCTCGTAGGCGCACCGAAGCTAGTGCTGGCAGACGAGCCGACCGGAAATCTGGATCCCGAGAACGCTCGTCAGGTATTGGAGCTCTTTCGGCGGCGGAGCAAGGAGCAGGGGGCCGCCGCCGTGCTCGCGACCCATTCGGAACAGGCAGCGGCGGCCTGCGACCGGCGCTACCGCCTCACGGCAGAGGGAATCCAGCCGGTTTCATAGTCCGGGCACGACAGTTGCTCGAAGTGCCGGCATGTCAAAAGCGAAAGTCCTGGTTGCGGATATCCCGCAGGCGGACGAGAAGATTCGCGAATGCCTGCCCGGGCACGAGCTGCATTTCGTTCGCACGCTGGGCCAGGCGATACGCGAGCTGCGCGGCGACGGCTACCAGCTCATCATCATCGGCATGCATTTCGACGACTCCCGCATGTTCGAGCTGCTGCAATACGTCCGCAGCCTGCCGCAACACAAGGATGTGCCGGTGATCTGCGTGCAGTGCGAGGAAGTGATGCTCTCCGAAGCGGTGCTGAAGAACATGGAGGACGCCGTGAAGGCGCTCGGCGGCAATGCCTTCGTCGACCTGCGCGATCACTCACACGTCTTTCGCAGCCACTGCGACTTCCTGAACAAGGTTGCTACGCAGGCTGCCCTGAACTAGGCGACCCGATGCAGGCGCGCCGCGCCGGCGCTGAGCCGTCGGCGCGCAAACTACCCTTCGATATCTGGCAGGCGGGCTTGAAACGCAGGCAGGTCGCTTTCAGGGCAGAGAACGATGCCGAGCGGGCGCAGTTTCGCTGCCAGCGCATCGCTTCCATCGAAATGAAGAACGACTTTCAAATGAGAAAAATAGGGTCCGTCCCTATTTCTTGAATAGTTTGCGGGGGAAGGGGAGTGCCTTGGCGCCGAGCGCTTCCTCGATGCGCAGGCCCTCGTTCCACTTCGCCATGCGCTCGGAGCGCGAGAAGCTGCCGACCTTGAGCTGGCCGACGCCCCAGCCGACGGCGAGGTGGACGATGGAGACGTCCTCGGTCTCGCCCGAGCGCGCGGAGACGATCGCGCGATAGCCGGTTTCCTTCGCCGCTTCCCGGCAGGCAAAGGTCTCGGTGAGCGTGCCGATTTGGTTCGGCTTCAGCAGCACCGCGTTGCAGGCGCCGTTGGCGCTGCGCACCCGGTCGGCGGAGGTGACGAAGAAATCGTCGCCGACGATCTGCACCTTGTCGCCCGCTGCCTTGGTGAAAGCCTGCATGGCGGGCGCATCGTTCTCGGCGAAGGGGTCTTCGATCGAGACGATCGGGTAGCGCTCGAGCCAGCGGAGATACATCGCCTGCATATCGGCAGCTGCCAGCGTGCGATTTTCCAGCGCCAGGTGATAGCGGCCCGAGCGGTAGAGCTGCGTGGCGGCGACGTCGAGCGCTATACCGACATCGACGCCGGGCTCAAGGCCCGCATCGGCGATGGCGCCGACGAGCTCCGTGAGTGCCTCTTCGTTCGTTTTGAACGCCGGCCAATAACCGCCTTCGTCGGCCACGCCCTGCAGCGTCCCTTTCTTCGCGAGGCGCGCGCCGGCTGCGGCATAGATCTGCGCAGTCCACTCGAGCGCCTCGGCGAAGCTGCCGGCGCCTATCGGCACGACCATGTAGTCCTGGATGTCGACCCGCGCGCGCGCATGCGCACCGCCGCCGAAGATCTGAATCTGCGGGACGGGCAGGGCGACGCGCGCGTTGCCGGCGAGCCTCTTCCAGAGAGGAATCTTTTCCGAGGCGGCATCGGCGTGCGCGCAAGCGAGCGATACGGCGACCATCGCGTTGGCGCCGAGGCGGCTTTTGTCGGAGCTGCCGTCGAGCTCGATCAGGCGCTCGTCCACTGCCTTCTGGTCGCTCGCGCTGAGGGAGCGAAGTGCATCGCGGATCAGGCCGTTGATGTTCCTCACCGCGCCGGATGCATCGAGCGACTTCGCTTCGCGCGAGCCGGTCGAGGCGCCGACCGGCGCGATAGCGCGCCCGGTCGCGAGGCGTGTGGTGCCACGGCCGACGGTGACCTCGGCCTCCACCGTGGCGCGGCCGCGCGAATCCCAGACGCGGCGGCCTTTTACGTCGAGTATTCGAGCCATGCGTTATGCAGACTGAGCAGGGTGCGCTCGCCGCGCACGAGGAGCTGCCGGGCGGCATCACGCACGAGCGCTTGGCCCGCGCGGTCCAGGTATTCCACCGGCGATT
>JAFARH010000071.1 GCA_019245555.1 Betaproteobacteria bacterium | reverse complement strand
CGCCGAAGTTCGAAGTGCTGAGCGAAACGACGGTGCGCTTTACCTGGGCGAAGCCGAATCCGCATTTCCTGCCGCGCATGGCGGGCGCGTCGCCGCTTTTCATCTTCCGGCCCGCGCACTATCTCAAGCCATTCCATAAGAAGTACTCGGAGAAGGTGCGGCGCGAGGACGCCGAGGGCACGGCGAAGCGCAAATGGTCCGCGGTGCATAACCGCCTGGACAACCTCTACGAGGGCGATAACCCGGACCTGCCGACGCTGCAGCCGTGGCGCAACACGACCAAGCCTCCCGCCGATCGCTTCGTCGCCATGCGCAATCCGTATTTCCACCGGGTTGACGAGAAGGGGCGCCAGCTGCCTTACATCGACCGCTTCGTGCTGGCGATCGCCGACTCGAAGCTGATCGCCGCCAAGGCCGGCTCGGGCGACGCCGATCTCCAGGCGCGCGACTTGAGCTTCAGCAACTACACGTTCTTGAAGCAGGGCGAGCAGACGAATGGCTATCGCACGCTCCTCTGGCGCCCGGGCCGCGGCTCGCACATCGCGCTCTTCCCGAACCTCACGGTGAACGATCCCGTGTGGCGGACGCTGCTGCGCGATGTCCGCTTCCGGCGCGCTCTCTCCCTCGCGATCGATCGCTCGCTCGTCAACCAGGTGCTCTACTTCGGACTTGCCGTCGAAGGCAACAACACCGTGCTCGAAGCGAGTCCGCTCTATAAGCCCGAGTACCGCACCGATTGGGCCAGGTACGACCGCAAGGGAGCGAACCGCCTGCTCGACGAACTGGGACTCAAGCGCGGCGCCGACCGCATGCGGAAGCTCCCTGACGGCCGGCCGCTCGAAATCATCGTCGAGACGGCGGGCGAGTCCACGGAGGAGACCGACGTGCTGCAGCTTGTGCGCGAGACGTGGCGCGAGGTCGGCATCAAGATGTTCAGCAAGCCGTCGCAGCGCGCCGCGTTCAGGAACCGCATCTTCGCCGGCGAAACGGTGATGTCGATCTGGGTCGGGCTCGAGAACGGATTGCCGACGGCGGACAGCGCTCCCGATGAGCTCGCGCCGACCTCGCAGCAGCAGTATCAGTGGTCGAAATTCGGCGAGTACTACGAGACCGGCGGCAAGAAGGGCGAGGCGCCCGACATTGCCGAGGTGAAGGAGCTCGCGCAGCTCTACAAGGACTGGGCCGCGGCCACGACGAGCGACGCGCGCGCCGCGATCTGGCACAAGATGCTCGAGATCCATGTGCAGCAGCAATATGTGATCGGCATCGTGAGCGGCGTGCCGCAGCCGGTGATCGCGCGCGACACGCTGATGAACGTGCCGACGCAGGGCTTCTACAACTGGGATCCGGGCGCGTTCTTCGGCATCTACCACCCGGACCAGTTCTGGTTCAAGCACTAGCCGATGCTGCGCTACACGATCCATCGCTTGCTGATCATGATCCCGACGCTGGTCGTGATCAGCTTCGTCTCCTTCTCCATCATCAAGCTGCCGCCGGGCGACTTCCTCTCCAACCAGATCGCCGAGCTGCAGAGCCAGGGCGACAAGGCTGCGCTCGAGAAGGTCGACTTCCTGAGGAAGCAGTATGGGCTCGACAAGCCCTTCCTAGAGCAGTACGCGGTCTGGGTGGGATTCTGGCCGAGCGACGGCAAATTTCACGGCCTCTTGCAAGGCGATCTCGGCTGGTCCTTCGAGCACGACATGGCGGTGACCGAAGTGGTCGGCGACCGGCTGCTCCTTTCCTTCATCCTCAACTTCTCCGTGGTGCTATTCACCTGGGCGGTGGCATTCCCGATCGGTGTCTACGCCGCGACACACCAGTACGGCTGGGGCGACCACGGGCTTACCTTCCTCGGCTACATCGGCCTCGCGACGCCGAACTTCCTGCTCGCGCTCGTGCTCATGTATTTCGCCAATGTGGAATTCGGATTGTCGGTCGGCGGCATCATGGATCCCGAATTCCTCGGCCAGGCCTGGAGCTGGGCCAAGGCGCGCTCGGTGCTGACACACCTCTGGATCCCGGTGATCGTCATCGGCACATCAGGCACTGCGGCGATGATCCGGCGCCTGCGCGCGAATCTGCTCGATGAGCTGCAGAAGCAGTACGTGGTGACGGCTCGGGCCAAGGGCATGCCGGCCTTCCGCCTGCTCGTGAAATACCCGCTGCGGATGTCGCTCAACCCCTTCATCGCCGACATCGGCAACCTGCTGCCTTCGGTGATCTCGGGCTCGGCGATCGTCGCGGTGGTCCTGTCGCTGCAGACCTCGGGCCCGATGCTGCTCGCGGCGCTGCAGAGCCAGGACCAGTACCTCGCCGGCTCCTTCCTGATGTTCCTTGCTTTCCTCACGGTGATCGGCATGTTCATCTCCGATCTCCTGCTGGCGGCGCTCGACCCACGCATACGGCTGACGGGTGGTGTCGCCAAGTGAGTGTCGATCACTATGTTTCGCGCGAGCCCTGGGACCCCTACGCCGGCGAAGCGCTGACGCCCGAGCAGGAGCGCTTCTACCGTGCTTCGCAGTGGCAGATCATGTGGTGGAAGTTCCGCCGCCACCGCATCGCGGTCGCCGCCGCGATCGTGCTCGCGCTCTTCTACGCCTCGATCACGATCAGCGAGTTCATCGCGCCGTACAACCTGCAAACGCGCGACACGGACCACATCTACGCTCCGCCGCAGAAACTGCACCTTTTCCACGACGGACACTTCGTCGGCCCGTTCGTCTACGGCTACCGGATGCAGCTCGACCTCGAGAAGCTGCGGCGCATCTATAGCGACGATCCGGCGAAGGTCTACAAGGTGCGCTTCCTCTGCCTCGGCGACGAGTACAGTTTCTGGGGGCTGGTCGATGGACGATTCCATTTCGTCTGT
This sequence comes from Betaproteobacteria bacterium, assembly GCA_019245555.1. Taxonomy (GTDB): domain Bacteria; phylum Pseudomonadota; class Gammaproteobacteria; order Burkholderiales; family SG8-39; genus SCGC-AG-212-J23. Next base: position 9,104 of record JAFARH010000071.1, on the reverse strand, counting down.
CCAGCCGAAGGCGGCACCTTCTACGTGCTCGGCACCGATCGATTGGGTCGGGATCTGCTCTCGCGCATCGTGTACGGCACGCGCATCTCGCTCACCGTGGGCCTCTTTGGCATCTGCGTGAGCTTCCTCATCGGCCTCACGCTCGGCGGCATCTCCGGGTTTTACGGTGGCTGGATCGACACGCTGATCCAGCGCTTCATCGAGATGGTGCGCTCCTTCCCGGAGTTGCCGTTGTGGATGGCGCTGTCGGCGGCGCTGCCAATCACCTGGAGCCCGATCCTCGTCTACTTCGGCATCACCATCATCCTCGGCCTGCTCGACTGGCCAGGGCTTGCGCGCGCGGTGCGTTCGAAGCTTTTAGCCTTAAGAGAGGAAGACTTCGCGACGGCAGCCATCCTCATGGGCGCGAGCCCGGCGCGCGTCATCAGCCGCCACCTGCTGCCGAGCTTCGCGAGCCACCTGATCGCCTCCGCGACCCTCTCGGTGCCGGCGATGATCCTCGGCGAGACGGCGCTCTCGTTCCTCGGGCTCGGCCTGCGGCCGCCGGTGACGAGCTGGGGCGTGCTCCTGAACGAGGCGCAGAACATCAACGTCGTCGCGCTCTACCCGTGGCTGATGCTCTCGGTGGTGCCGGTCTTCATCATCGTGCTCGCTTTCAACTTCTTCGGCGACGGCCTACGCGACGCGGCCGATCCCTACACCGCCACGCGCGGCTGAAACTGGACCATTCCTTTCTTGACGCGACGCGATTAGCAGAATAGCGTCGCCGGGAAGGGGATTCGGGGATGAACCAAGCTGTTCCGCTGGCAGAAGATCGCGTCGCCGACCTGCGCGCGCGCTGGACGCCCGAAGCGACCGCCGCCGCGGTGGCGTTTCTCGAATCGCGGCCCGTGGCCTTCGACCTGCCGACCATGGAGCATGGCGGCACCACGTACCTTGACCTGCGCGGCCTCCGTATCGAGCAGACGCAGATCGACAAGGCGTACCTGCGCAACGTGAACCTGCGCTGGGCCGTGTTCCGCGACGTCGGCTTCAAGAACGCGCGCTTCTCCAATTGCAACCTGAGCCAGGTGAACTTCAGCGACTGCTACCTGCGCCGCGCGCAGTTCGAGAAGTGCGACCTCGTCAACTCGCGCTTCGAGTCCTGCGATTTCTCGCAAGCCGTCATGTCGGAAAGCCGCGTCGACTTCGCGAGCTTCAGGAATTGCGAGATCGGCCTCGACACCATCAAGTTCCGCGAGGACGCGACGCCGCGCGCCATGGTGCGCGTGTGCCGCGGCCTCAAGCTCAATGCGATGTCGATGGGTAATTTCGGCGATGCCGGCCAGCTGACATACCTGGAAAAGACCTATGAGCGCCTCGGCTATTACCGCGACAAGGCCTGGGGCAGCTGGTTCGGCTCATGGCTGCAGGACATTCTGTGGGGCTACGGCGAGAAGCCATGGCGCCTCGCGCTCGTCATGGCGTTCAACATCTTTCTCTTCGGCACGCTCTTCCACGTGCTCGACCCGCTCCCCGGCAAGAACTGGTGGGAGCACGTCTACTTTAGCGGCATCACCTATCTCACCGTGGGCTACGGCGACCTCGCGCCGCATGCGCCGCTCGCGCAGCTCCTGTCGGTGATCTGCGCATCGTCGGGCATTGCGACCTTCGGCCTGCTGATTGCCTCGGTGACGAAGAAGATCATGTACCGCTAAGGCACAATGTGCCGCTTCCTATGACGGCGCGCATCCTCATCGTCGAGGACGACGACGACCTGGTGAATCTCGCCACGCACTGGCTCGAGCGCGCCGGCTATGCCGTCGAGCACGCGCCTGACGGCCAGAGTGCGCTGACGCTGCTGAAGAACAAGCCGCTGCCGGCACTCGTCCTCCTCGACGTGATGCTGCCGAAGATCGACGGCTTCGAGGTGCTGCGGCTGATTCGCTCCAATCCGAACACCAAGACGCTGCCGGTCGCGATGGTGACGAGCTTCTCGCGCGACAAGGACGCGCAGCGCGGCCGCGACCTCGGCGCCAACGACTACATCGTGAAACCGCTGATGGAGCTCGATTTCCTCAAGCGCATCGAGCACATCGTCAAAGACCAGTAGCTACTCGGGGCGCGAGGCGCTGCCGAGATCAGGCGATCGGATAGCGGCATCGGCGCCGTTCGGCGCCGGTGGGACCGGTTTCTTCCCGGTGGAGTAAAGGCAGTAGGCGTTCTTGCCGGCCTGCTTTGCCGTGTACATCGCTTCGTCGGCGTGCTGGATCAATGTCGCGGCGTCGGGCGCGTCGTCCGGGAAGAGGCTCACGCCGAGCGTCGCCGAGACGCGGCGCTGCGCTTCGCCGATGCCCATGTAGGGCTTGCGCAGCGCATCGATGAGCTTCACCACCACGCGCTCAACGCCCACCAGGTCCTGCACGCCTTCCAGCATGACGAAGAACTCGTCGCCGCCGAAGCGTGCGACGAGGTCGCTTGCGCGCACATGGCGGCGCAGGCGCTGCGCCACTTCGACGAGGAAGGCGTCGCCCGCGGCGTGGCCGTGGCGGTCGTTGATCTGCTTGAAGCCGTCGAGGTCGATGAAGACGCCGGCAATCTTGCCGTTATGCCGCTTCGCGCGTTCGATCGCCTGGTCAAGGGCGGGCCCGAGGCTCACGCGGTTGGCGAGTCCGGTGAGCGGATCGCTGTACGCAAGCGAGGCGATGCGCTCGCGGGCGAGCGCAATCTCGGTGACGTCGCGGCCGACGCCGCGGTAGCCGAGAAAGTTGCCGCGCAGGTCGTAGTGCGGCTGGCCGCTCACCGCGAAGTAGCGCACGCCGCCGTCGGCGACCGAGCGCGCAACCTCGAAGTCGCGGAAGGGCAGGCGGCTCTCGAGCGTCTGCCGGTGGACTTGCCAGCCGGCGTGATCCGGACGCACCGCGGCGATTTCCCATGGCGCCTTGCCCACTGCGGCATAGCCGACCGGCGCCGCCGCGGCGCTCGGTCCGTGCACGACGCTCGTCAGGCGGTGCTGCAGATCGCTCTCCCAGAAGAAATCGCTGGAGAGCTGCGTGAGGCTGCGGAAGCGCGCTTCGCTTTGGCGCAGCGCGTCTTCGGCGTCCTTGCGCTGCAGGAATTGGCCAAAGAGGCTGCCGATCGCGGGCGCCGCGTCGGCAAACGGCTTGTCGGGCTCGCGCGCCGTGTGGCCGGAGAAGGTGAGCATCGCGATCGTCTTCTGCTGCGAGACGACCGGGATGGCGAAAGTGGCGAAGGTGCCGCCTTTGGCGCGCGGCAGGTCGGTCGACCACACGGGCTTTCCGGCCTGCCAGAGCACGCGCGAGCCGCGCAGGAGCTGCTCGATGTCGCCTTCGCGGGTGAACCAGCCTTCGGCGTAGGCGAGCTCGCCATTCGCCGGATCGACGCGGAAGCAGCGTCCGGCGTCCCAGCCTTCGGCGTCGCAGATGAGGCGCAGTGCCGCGCGCACGCCGTCGGCCGCTGTCGCTGCCTGCGCGAGCTCGCGGGCGATCGCGTGCTCGAGCCGGGACAGCTCCTCGGTGCGCTTTTGCGCGGTGATGTCGCGGCCAATGCCGCGATAGCCCTTGAACGCGCCCGTTTCGTCGAACATCGGCTCGCCCGAGAGAGAGACCCACACGATGCGGCCGTTATCGGTCGCGTGCTGCACCTCGAAGTCACGGAAAGGCTGGTGCCACTCGAGCTGGGCGCGATGGCGCTCCCAGTCCAGATCGCTCAGATTCAGCGCCGGCTGCTCCCAATGCTTGCGGCCCACGTAGGGGAAGGGGTCAGCGGAATTTTCCGGTCGTCTCGTCGAGACGACGGTGAAGCGGAACTCGGCGTCCTGCTCCCAGTACCAGTCGGAGAGGAGCTCCACGAGCGAAGCAGGTGCGCGCTCCTGCGGAGGTGCGGTGCCGTCCGACGCGGTGCTCGGGATCGCCATGCTGCGCACTCACACAAATTTACACCCAATGGCGCCGCAGCGCGACGCCCCTACCGCTGTCAGGCTGAAATTTTTCTAGCGGGCGACGGGCGGATCGCAGTGAGCGTGAAGAGCTCAACCGGCTCCTCGACGCCGCGCAGGCGATGACTGCCAAGGGAAACGCGGTCCGGCACGTGCCGGGCAACCGGCTCGGAGATGACAAGGGGGACGTCGAGGGTCTTGCAGAACCCCTCGATGCGCGCCGCCTCGTTGGCGGCCGCGCCGATCACGGTGAACTCGATGCGGGTCGGCGTGCCGATGTTGCCGTACAGCACGTGGCCAAGGTGCAGGCCGATGCCAAAGCGCAGCTTCCGCTCCCGCTTGGCATTGAACGCTGCCATGCGCTCGATCGCGGTACTCGCTGCGAGCACCGCGCGCCGCGAGGCCTCGGCCCGCTCGGCGAGCTCCCCCTCCCCGGGAATCGGAAAGATGGCGAGCGCGGCGTCGCCGATGAAGCGCAGCACCTCGCCCTTGTGCTCGAGCACCGGACCGAGGATGCATTCGAAGAACTCGTTGAGGAGGCCGAGGAACTCGGCCCGGCTCATCGAATCGGCGATCGGCGTGGAGTCGCGCAGGTCGCAGAACCAGATCACCGCGCGGATGTCCTCGCCGTCGCCGCGGCGGATCTTGCCGGCCAAGACCTTTTCGCCGGTTTGCTCGCCGAGATAGGCATCAAGGATGTTGCGCGCCGTACGCCGCCACGCATAGATCTCGGCGACGCGCGAGAAAGCCGGCATGACTCGGCGGATGGCCTCGATCTGCGCATCGGAGAAGCCGCCGCGCTGGCGCGTGACGAAGCTCGCGCCGTGCACTTCTCCATTGATGAAGCGGATCGGCACCGCGAAGAAATCCGTGGCGCTTTCCTTGCGAAGATCGTCGAGGATCGGGAATTCGAGCGGGCCGTCGCGGCCCTCGATGCGCTTACGGACCTCGACGTTCTCTTCGAACACCACCCGCACCGGGCTCTTCTGGTATTGCTCCGTGTCCCGGATACCGATCTCGGCCGTGACGATCTCGACAATATTCTGCTGCCCGTGCCAAATGAATCCGCGGCCGGCGACGTTCGGGTGGAGCGTCCGTACAAACACCGCCACGCGATGGAGCGGCAGGCCCTGGTCGACGAGCCGGTTGCAAAGGAGCTTCAGCACCTCCTGCGGCCCTTGCGCTGGTGGCGCGCCCGCATCCAGCCACTCGATGACCGACTGGAAATTCAGTTCTTGCGCAGCCATAGGCTCGATTCGATCGCTCCCTTTTTGAGCGGCAGCCGGGCGAGTACGCCACTCAACTTCCGTACCTGGTGGCTCGCGAATTCCTGTACGTATCCGCTTCCGATCAGCGGTGCCACGGCCTCCTGCTCGTTATAGCGTCGCCATGCCCACGTCGCCGGGTACGGATCAGGCAGGAAGATGTCATGAAAATGCACCCGCACGCCTTTGGCGAGGGACGGGAGCACCTTTTCGAGCAGGAACTCGACGTCGCTGCCACGCTCTAGCTGGTGGCTCGAGTCGATGAAGAGGATGTCGCGCTCGGCGAGGGCTGCGAAGACGTCCAGCGAACTCGCTTGCACCGGTTGCCTGAGCCACTTCACCTTCAGCCCCTCGAGGCTCGCGCGCGGCTCGGGGTCGATCGCCGTAATGCGTGTTGCCAGGCCGCCGTCGGCGACCGCGCGTGCGAGGAATCGCGTCGAATGTCCTGAGCCGACTTCGACGATGCGCTTCGGCGTGAGCGTGCGCACCATGGCGTATGCAGCGGCGGCATCGAGCCGCGGAAACCAGTCCTGGTTCCAGCGCGGAGCGGGCGCCGCGGCGTCTTTTGCTATCGCTTCGAGCTCGGCCGAATAGGACTCGATTGCTGCTAGCAACTTCACGCTTCCAGCACGAGTCCTTCGTGGGCGACCACAGAGCCGGGCATGACTTTCTGCACTTCGCGCGCGATGCCGTCGAGCATCTCATCGTCGTGATCGGGGTCGTGATGGAAGACTGCGAGGCGCTTCACACCCGCTTCCTTGCAGAGGCGCACGCCTTCCTGCCAGGTGGAGTGGCCCCAGCCGACATAGCGGCGGTATTCCTCGTCGGTGTACATGCAGTCGTAGACGACGATGTCGGCGTCCTTGATGAGGCCGAGCACGTTGCGATCGAGGCTGCCCGGCACGTGCTCGGTGTCCGTGATGTAGCAGATGGCGCGGCCGTCGAACTCGACTCGATAGCCGGTGGCGCCGTCGGGGTGGTTGAGCGGGGCGGTGCGTACGGTGACGTTGTTTCCCGCTGCAAGCGTCTCGCCAGCCTTGAAGTCGCGGTACTCGAGCGTCGATCGGAAGACTTCCGGCGGCACGGGAAAGAGCGGCGACATCATGAATTCGGCGAGCACGCGCTTGATCGTCATCGCGCCCGAGAGATGCCCGGCCCACAACCGGAATTTGTTTTGCGGCTGGAAAAGCGGCCCGAAAAACGGCAGGCCGCACACATGGTCAAAATGTGTATGTGTGAAGTAGATATCGCCATCGATGCGCGAGCCGGTGAGCGTCTTGCCGAGATAGCGGATGCCGGTGCCCGCGTCGAAGAGGAGAAGGCGATCGCCGCAACGCACTTCGAGCGACGATGTGTTGCCGCCGTAGCGCGCAGTACGCGGACCGGAGCATGCGATCGATCCACGCACGCCCCAGAACCGCACGGTGAATGGTGCCTTACCCCCCATGTTCTAGAATGGTAGCGGGGAATTTCCACTGATGGAACGCAGCCTTTTCGGCTTCATCCTGCGTTACAGCAAGCGCGACCAGATGCTGATCGTGCCGCTGGTCGTCGCCTCGATGGTGGTCTATTACCTGTCGCTCGATCTGCCGAAGACCATCATCAACCAGGCGATCCAGGGCGTCTCCTTCCCGACGGTCGATTCGGTCAAGCGCCTGCTTGGCTTCGACCTGCACCGCATCCCTTATCTATTCGCGCTGTCGATCCTGTTCCTCGGCCTGATCGTCCTCAACGGCTGGCTCAAGTTCCAGATCAACACGATGAAGGGCTGGATGGGCGAGCGCATGCTGCGGCGCCTTCGCTTCAACCTCTTCGACTTCATCCTGCGCTTCCCGCTGACGCGCTTCCGGCGCGTCAAGCCTGCCGAGATGGCGACGATGATCAAGGACGAGGTCGAGCCCCTCGGCGGCTTCATCGGCGAGGCGCTGATCACGCCGCTCTTTCTCGGCGGCCAGGCGCTGACGGCGATGGCGTTCATCCTTTACCAGCATTGGCTGCTCGGACTCATTGCGCTCGCCATCGTGGGTGTGCAGGCGTTCATCATCCCGAAGCTGCGCAAGCGGCAGCTGGTGCTGGGGCGCGAGCGCCAGCTCACCGCGCGCGCCCTGGCGGGGCGCATTGCCGAGTGCGTGGAGGGCGCCGCCGAGATCCACGCGCACGACACGTCGAACTACGAGCGTGCCGAGATTTCCGCGCGCCTCGGCCGGATCTTCCGCATCCGCTTCGAGCTGTACCAGCGGAAGTTCATGGTGAAGTTCCTGAACAACTTCCTCGCCCAGGTCACGCCGTTCCTTTTCTACACGCTGGGTGGCTATCTCGTGATTACCGGCAGGCTCGATATCGGCGCACTGGTCGCGGTCATCGCGGCCTACAAGGATCTGCCGGCCCCGGTGAAGGAGCTGATCGACTGGGACCAGCAGCGGATGGATGTCGAGATCAAGTACAACCAGGTGGTCGAGCAGTTCACCGCCGATGAAGTGGCGCCGGCCGAGCTGCAGGCACCGATTGACTCGCCGCCGATGCCGCGCGAGGGCCGCATCAAGGCCACCGGCCTTTCGCTCGCCGATGATGCGGGCACCCGGGTCCTGGAGGAAGTGTCGTTCGAATGCAATATCAACGACCACATCGCGATCGTCGGCCGCCAGCCCGGCGGCGCGAGCGAGCTCGCGCAGATGCTGGCGCGCCTCGTACCGCCGACGAACGGTACCATCGACATGGGCGGGATCGACATCACGCGAGCACCGGAAGCCGTGACTGGCCGCGCGCTCGCTTATGTCGGCTCGCCCGCGTACCTCTTCCCGGTGAGCGTGCGCGACAACATCCTCTATGGGCTGAAGCACCGTCCGGTGCGCGACGCGGCCTACACCGAGGAGGCGAAGCGCGAGCGCGAGGCGCAGCTCAAGGAAGCCGCGCGCGTTGGCAACACCACGCTCGACATCAACGCCGATTGGATCGACTACGCGGCTGCCGGCGTCGCCGGTCCGGAACAAATGGATGGGCGCATCCTCGAGCTTCTCGCGGTGGTCGATCTCGAAGAAGCGATCTTCGAGCTGGGCTTGCGCAGCCCGGCCGACCCGAAGCGCTCGGCAACGCTAGGCACGCGCGTGCTGGATGCTCGCGCTCGCATGCGCGAGCGGCTCAACTCGCTCGGCATCCAGGACTGGGTCGAGCGCTTCGATCCCGACAAGTACATCCGCAACGCCACGCTCGCCGAGAACCTGCTCTTCGGTACGCCGGTAGGCAAGGCCTTCGATCTCGACAACCTCGCCGCGAATGCCTACGTGCGGAAGGTCCTCGCCGACACGGGGCTCTATGAGCTTCTGCTCCGCACCGGCCACAAGGTCGCCGAGACGATGGTCGAGCTCTTCAGCGGCCTGCCACCTGGCCATGAGTTCTTCGCGCAGTACAGCTTCATCCGCCAGGAAGACCTCCCGCAGTTCGAGGCGATCCTGCAGCGCGCGAAGGAAGTCGGGCTGAAGGAGCTGGAAGAGGCCGAGCAGCGCGCGCTGATCTCGCTGCCGTTCAAGCTGATCGCCTCCCGGCACCGTTTGGGACTGATCGACGAAAGCTTCGAGGCGCGCATCGTGGAAGCGCGGCGCCATTTCTCCGCGAACCTGCCTGCGGATCTCAAGCGCTCGATCCAATTTTTCGATGCAGCGGCCTACAACACCGCGGCGTCGCTGCAGGACAACATCCTCTTCGGCAAGATTGTCACCGCACAGGCCGAAGCCGGCACGCGCATCACCGCGCTCGTGCGCGAGCTCCTTGACGAGCTGGGACTCAGGCCGCTGGTTGTCACGATCGGCCTCGACTACCAGGTTGGCGTTGGCGGCGCGCGCCTGCCGGTCGCAGACCGGCAGAAGGTGGCACTCGTGCGCGCGATGCTGAAGCGCCCGGCGCTG
>JAFARH010000024.1 GCA_019245555.1 Betaproteobacteria bacterium | reverse complement strand
CCGGTCTCGGCAAAGACCGGAGCGGGCGTAGACGAACTGCTCGAACAGCTGCTCCTGCAGGCAGAAGTGCTCGAGCTCAAGGCGCCCGTCGAGGCACCAGCCAAGGGCGTGGTGATTGAGGCGCGGCTCGACAAGGGCCGTGGTCCCGTGGCGACGCTCCTCGTGCAATCCGGAACACTCCGTCGAGGCGACATCGTGCTGACTGGCGCGGTCTTCGGTCGCGTGCGGGCGATGCTCGATGAGAACGGCAAGCCGGTGCAGGACGCCGGCCCGTCCATTCCGGTGGAGATCCAAGGTCTTTCCGAGGTACCGAACGCCGGCGAGGACATGATGGTCCTCACCGATGAGAAGAAGGCGCGCGAGATCGCGCTCTTCCGGCAAGGCAAGTTCCGCGACGTCAAGCTCGCCAAGCAGCAGGCGGCGAAGCTCGAGAACATGTTCGACCAGATGGCGGAGAGCGGCAAGAAATCGCTCAACCTGGTTATCAAGGCGGACGTGCAAGGCTCGCAGGAAGCGCTGATCCACGCGCTCACTCGGCTCGGCAGCGACGAAGTCAAGGTCACTGTGGTCCACGCGGCCGTAGGCGGGATCACGGAGTCGGACGTGAACCTCGCGATGGCGGCGCGCGCAGTGATCATCGGCTTCAACACGCGCGCAGATGCTGCGGCTCGCAAGACCGCTGAAGGCGCCGGCATCCAGATCAAGTACTACAACATCATTTACGAGGCGGTCGACGAGATCAAAGCCGCGCTCTCCGGCATGCTCGCGCCGGAGAAAAAGGAGCAGGTGCTCGGCCTGGTCGAAGTGCGCCAGGTGTTCCGCATATCGAAGATCGGCACGGTCGCCGGCTGCTACGTGCAGGAAGGCCTCGTCAAGCGTGGCGCCCAGGTACGTGTGCTACGCGACAACGTGGTCATCCACACCGGCGAGATCGATTCGCTCAAGCGCTTCAAGGACGACGTGCGCGAAGTCAAGGCAGGCTTCGAATGCGGCATGTCGCTCAAGAACTTCACCGACCTCAAGGAGAAGGACCAGTTCGAGGTCTTCGAGGTGCTGGAAGTAGCCCGCACGTTGTAGAAATGATTTCGTGAAGCGCGGCACTGGGCGCCCGCGGAAGCTGGGCGATTTGATCCAGCGAGAACTGTCGGAGCTACTCCAGCGCGAGCTGCGCGATCCGCGGGTTGGCATGATCACCATCACCGGCGTCGACGTGTCGCCCGATTTCTCGCACGCCAAGGTGCTCTTCACCATTTTCCAGAAGGAAAAGCTGGCGGACACGCTCGCGGGCCTCAAGCGCTCATCCGGCTTCCTCCGCTCGCAGCTCGCGAAGCGCGTCAAGCTCTATACGACGCCGGAGCTGCGCTTTGAGTACGACGCGTCGGTTGAGCGAGGCGACCATCTCTCGCGCCTGATCGATTCGGCAGTGAAGCCCAAGTCATGACCGACGGCGCGCTTCTCCTCGACAAGCCGCTGGGAATCACCTCGAACCGGGCGCTGCAGGACGCCAAGAAGCTGCTCGGCGCGAAGAAGGCCGGTCACGGCGGCACGCTGGACCCGCTCGCATCAGGCCTGCTGCTCATCCTCGCCGGCGAGGCGACGAAGTTCGCCGGCCCGATGCTGGATGCGGACAAGGAATACCTCGCCACCGTGAAGCTCGGCGTCACCACCAGCACCGCGGACGCCGAGGGCGAAGTGCTGGAGCAGCGGCCGGTAGACGTGGGCGCGGAGCAAGTCGCGGCCGCCCTGGAGCGCTTCCGCGGCTCGATCGAGCAGATGCCGCCGATGCATTCGGCGCTGAAGCGCGATGGGGTGCCGCTCTACCAGCATGCGCGCGCCGGGCGCACTGTGGAACGCGAAAGACGACGAGTGGAGATTCACGAGCTGGACGTCCTTCAGTGCGCGCCGCCGATGCTCGAGCTGCGCGTTCGCTGCAGCAAAGGCACGTACATCCGCGCGCTGGCCGAGGACATCGGTGCAGCCCTCGGCACCGGCGCCCACCTGGCCGCGCTACGGCGCACGGCGTCGGGGCGCTTC
>JAFARH010000301.1 GCA_019245555.1 Betaproteobacteria bacterium | reverse complement strand
TCAGGCGGGGCATTCTTGCAGAGGGCCGGGAACCGTAGCATGATACCCGCCCCCTGCCGTGGAAAATTAACTAGACACCCGTAGGGGTTGTTGCTAGCATTTAACGCAAATTCTACGTATCGGTCCTAAGCACCGGTACGCAAAGGGAAAAAACAATGCAGTTCGACCTGTTCAAGCCGAAGGCGCCGCCGTTGTTCGGGCTCGACATCAGCTCTTCGTCGGTAAAGATGCTCGAGATCGTCGACGCCGGCAAAGGGGCTTACCGGGTCGAGCGCTATGTGATCGAGGCGCTGCCGCGCGACGCGGTCGCCGACGGCAACATCGGAAACCTCGAGGCCGTGACCGAGGCGGTGAAGCGGGCCCACAAGCGCCTCGGCACCCGCACCAAATACGTCGCGATGGCCGTGCCTTCCGGCGCGGTGATCACCAAGAAGATCATCGTCGCTGCCGGGCTGCGCGAGGAAGAGCTCGAGGCGCAGGTCGAGGGCGAGGCGAACCAGTACATCCCGTTCGCGCTCGAGGAAGTGAATCTCGACTTCCAGGTGCTCGGCCCCTCGCCCACCAGCCCCGAGGAGCAGGAAGTGCTGATCGCGGCGACGCGCAAGGAAAAAGTGGAAGACCGCGTCGCAGTCGCCGAATCCGCCGGACTCAAGGCGCTCGTGATGGACGTCGAGTCGTTCGCCCAGCAGGCGGCGCTCGGCCTGGTCGTGCAGGCTCTGCCGAGCGGCGGCAAGGACCAGAACGTCGCGGTCGTCGACGTCGGCGCCAACGTCATGAACGTGAGCGTGCTGCGCAACGACCAGTCGGTCTACGCGCGAGAGCAGGCCTTCGGCGGAAATCAGCTTACGCAGGACATCATCACGCGCTACGGGATGAGCCCTGAGGAGGCGGAGAACGCCAAGCGCTCGGGCGGCCTGCCCGACGACTTCGAGGCGGAGGTCCTGCGTCCGTTCATGGAGAACCTGTCCATGGAAGTGCAGCGCGCGCTGCAGTTCTTCTTCACGTCGACCTCGTACCACAGCGTCGACCACATCCTGCTCGCCGGCGGCTCGGCCGTGATCTCCGGACTGGAGGAGGTCGTCCAGACGCGCGCGCAGGTGCCCACCACGGTGGCGAACCCGTTCGCCGCCATGCAGACCGCGCCGCGCATCCAGCTGAAGAAGCTCGTGGCCGACGCGCCTTCGCTGATCGTCGCGTGCGGCCTCGCGATGCGGAGGTTCGACCCGGCATGACCCGCGTCAACCTCCTTCCGCACCGCGAAGAGCGGCGCAAGCGCGCCCGCCAGCACTTCTTCGTGCTCGCCGGCGGCGCCGCCGTCATCGGCATCGCCGTCGTCGGCCTGATGCACACGTTCTACGTGGGCCGCATCGAGGTCCAGAAGTCGCGCAACTCGTTCCTCAAGAACGAGATCGTCAAGCTCGACAAGGACATCGCCGAGATCAAGAAGCTGCGTGACGAGATCGCCGCGCTGCTTGCGCGCAAACAGGTCATCGAGACGCTGCAGGCCGATCGCGCGCAGACCGTGCACCTGCTCGAGGAGCTGGTGCGCCAGACCCCGGAAGGCGTGTACCTGCGCCAGGTCACCCAGCGCGGCGGCAACATCAACATCAAGGGCTATGCCCAGTCGAACGCGCGCGTGTCCACGCTCATGCGCAACATCGACAGCTCGCCGTGGCTCGGCGGGCCGCAGCTGATCGAGGTGCACGCCTCGACGGTGGAAAAGCGCCGGGTCTCCGAGTTCGACATGAACCTCTCGATCAAGCGCCCGGTCGCCACGAAGGACGACGCGTCCAAAGCGGCGAAGCCGGCCGCGAAGAAGGGATAGGGCGATGGCGGTCAACTTCAACGCAGTCCTCGAGGAATTCAAGCGCACCAACTGGCAGGACCCGGGGACGTGGCACATCGCGCCGAAGCTCCTCGTGCTCGTCGCGATCCTGGTCGGCCTGCCCGTGGCCGGCTTCTTCGCCGACACGCAGGGCCAGATCGAGGAGCTCGACAAGGGCGCGCAGGAAGAGTCGAAGCTCAAGGAAGAGTACGTCGACAAGAAGAAGCAGGCGGTCAACCTCGACCTGCACCGCCAGCAGCTCCGCGAGATCGACACGCAGTTCGGCGCGCTCCTGCGCCAGCTGCCGAACCGCTCGCAGATGGATGCGCTCCTCGTCGACATCAACCAGGCCGGCCTCGGCCGCGGCCTGCAGTTCGAGCTCTTCCGCCCCGCGCAAGGCGAATCGGCGCGCGAGTTCTATGCCGAGCTGCCGATCTCGGTAAAGGTGACCGGCACGTACCACGACATGGGCGCGTTCGCGAGCGACGTCGGCCAGCTCTCGCGGATCGTCACGCTGAACGACGTGTCGATCGGGGCGGGCAAGGACGGGAACCTGACCATGGACGCGACCGCGCGCACGTTCCGCT
>JAFARH010000133.1 GCA_019245555.1 Betaproteobacteria bacterium | reverse complement strand
CGGGCGGCTACGATCCGGTGCCTTGATGGATACGCAGCGGTTAATCCTTCTCTTCATCTTCGGTTTCTCGGTCCTCATGCTCTGGGAGGCTTGGGAGCGCGAGCATCGTCCGAAGCCAGCGCCGGTCGCGGTCACGCAGCCCGCGGTCCCCACTGCGCCGCAAGGAAAAGCAGGGCCGGCTCCCTCCGTCTCGGCGCTTGGACAAGTAACCACCTCCGGTTCGGCCGAGCCGGGCGAGACCATTCGCGTCACGACCGATCTCGTCATCGCCGATATTGATACGCGTGGCGGCAGCCTAAAGCGGCTCGAGCTACTGAAGCACAAGGACTCGAACGACCCGGAGAAGAACTTCGTCCTAATTAGTCCCGCTCACCAGTACGAGGCGCAGAGCGGTCTTGCCGGCGAGGGCGGTCCCAATCACCGCTCCTTATGGAAAGCAGAACCCGGACCGCGCACGCTAGCGGCGGGATCCGACAGTGTGGAGGTCCGCCTTACTGCCGAAGGCAAAGACGGCGTTCAGGTGCAAAAGGTCTATACCTTCCACCGTAACAGCTATGTAGTGGACGTAGCTCTCGAGCTGAAAAACGGCAGCGGCAACGCGGTCAATACGTACGCTTATTTCCAGCTGACGCACGACGGCAAGCCCGAAGGCAATCGCAATACAGTTGCCGAGACGTTCGGCGCGCAGAGCTTCACCGGCTTTTCCATATACACGGAAGAGCACAAGTACCAGAAGGTCCACCCGTCGGACCTCGACAAGGGCAAGGCCGAGCACGTAAAGGAAGCAAAGGACGGATGGCTCGGTTTGGTGCAGCACTACTTTGTTTCGGCGTGGATCGAGCCGCAGGGCGTGTTACGTGACTATGTGACGGAAAAGCGACAGGACGGGACTTATGCCGGGCGCATGCTTGTCCCAGTAACCCTCGCACCGGGTGCGGCAACCAATGTGAAAGTCGAGCTCTACGCCGGGCCGCAGGAAAAGCGTCGATTGGAAACCGCTGCGCCTGGACTCGATCTGGTTGTCGACTACGGCTGGCTCGCGATCATCGCTTGGCCGCTCTTCTGGTTGCTGGAGCACCTGCATTCCCTAACCGGCAACTGGGGCGTGGCGATCATCCTGCTCACGGTCCTGATCAAACTCATCTTCTTCCCGCTTTCGGCAGCGAGCTACAAGTCGATGGCGAAGATGAAGCTCGTCACCCCCCGCCTCACCAAGATTCGCGAGATGTATGGGAACGACCGGAACAAGATGAACCAGGCGATGATGGAGCTCTACAAGACGGAGAAGATCAATCCGCTCGGTGGCTGCTTTCCCATCCTCGTGCAGATCCCGGTCTTCATCGCGCTCTACTGGGTGCTGCTCGCCGCGATCGAACTGCGCCACGCTCCGTTCATCCTCTGGATCCACGACCTGGCGGCGCTCGATCCTTATTTCATCCTGCCGATCCTGATGACGGTGACGATGGTGCTGCAAACGCGCATGAACCCGACGCCGCCCGATCCGGTGCAGGCAAAGGTCATGCAGTTCATGCCCTTCGTCTTCAGCATCTTTTTCTTCTTCTTCCCAGCGGGTCTCGTCCTCTACTGGCTCGTCAACAACATCCTATCCATCGCCCAGCAATGGCAGATCCAGCGCATGTTCGATCGCGACAAGCCTGCCCATGCCAAGCGGTGATTCCAAGCGCGACACGATCGCCGCGGTAGCAACGCCGCCCGGCCGCGGCGGCATCGGCGTCGTACGCATCTCAGGCCCGCAAGTCCCCCAGATCGCTGCGCAAGTGATCGGCAGCGTTCCGCCGGCACGAGCGGCGACGCTGGCGCGCTTTAGCGACGCGAGGGGCGCGGCGATCGACGAAGGGATCGCGGTCTACTTTCCGGCGCCGCACTCCTACACCGGCGAAGCCGTGCTCGAGCTACAGGGACATGGGGGACCGGTCGTGCTGGGCATGCTGCTGTCGGCGTGCCTCGATGCGGGCGCGCGGCTCGCGGGGCCGGGCGAATTTACTCGGCGTGCCTTTCTCGAGGGGCGGCTCGACCTCGCGCAGGCGGAGGCCGTCGCCGATCTCATCGATGCTTCGAGTCAGGAAGCCGCGCGCAGCGCACTCCGTTCGCTCAGCGGCGAGTTTTCCGCTGCCATAGATGCACTGCTTAGCCAACTCGTCGAACTTCGCGCGCTGACGGAAGCGCAGCTCGACTTCCCGGAAGAGGAGCTCGACGGCATTCATCGCGACGATGCTGCCAAGCGGTTGGTCAGCATTCAGGCCGCCGTGGACGATGTTCTTGCGCGGAGCAAGCAGGGCAGCTTGCTTCGAAGCGGCGTGTATGTCGTCCTGGCCGGAGCGCCCAATGTCGGCAAGTCCAGCCTGCTCAATCGCCTCGCCGGCGCAGAGCGGGCAATCGTCACGCCGATTCCCGGCACCACCCGCGACGCCCTGCGCGAGACGATCCATATCGATGGCGTTGCGGTTGTGTTGGTCGACACCGCGGGATTGCGTGAGTCAGCCGATGAAGTGGAGAAGCTCGGTATTGCGCGCACCCGGTCGGAGCTCGAGCGCGCCGATGTCGTTCTTGCCGTCCACGATGCCACCGCAGGAACTGCCGCGGTTGCGTCGACAGCGCAGCGGATCGACGTCTATAACAAGACAGACCTGCGACCGGGCTTTGTGCCGCCGAAAGGTGCGATCGCGGTTTCGGCGAAGACCGGCCAAGGTGTTCCCGACTTGCGCGAAGCAATTGTGCGGGCCGCCGGCTGGTCGAGCACCGGCGAGTCGGTATTTCTGGCGCGAGAGCGCCATCTCCGCGCTCTTACTGCCGCGAAGGAGCACCTCGTTCGCGCAACCGCTGAAAAGGCGCGTTGGGAGCTCTTTGCCGAGGAGCTTCGCCTTGCGCACGAATCCCTCTCGGCGATTACCGGTGCATTCACCGCCGACGACTTGCTAGGCGAAATCTTTGGCCGGTTCTGCATCGGGAAGTAAGCATTTCGCCAGACTTAAGTCATTGAAATATATCTAGTTACCGGTATAGCGAGCTAGACGGCACGGGGGTGGTTTCCGTACCCCGGTGCTAGAATCGGTCCCCCTGATTCATCACCCATTCCAACGGCCCAGCCTCGCTGGGCTTTTGAGTTTTTGGAGTCAGTGCAGATGAACGCTCCCGCAACCGGCACCACGGACCAATCGAACGCACCGGCTTGGGTACGGCACCCGGGTCTCCGACAGTGGGTATCGGAGATCGCAGCGCTGACCAAGCCGGAGCGCATCGTGTGGTGCGATGGCTCGCAGGCCGAGTACGACCGCCTGTGCGAAGAGCTGGTGGCCAAGGGAACCTTCATCCGCCTGAACCAGAAGCTGCGTCCGAATTCGTTTCTCGCCCGATCGCATCCAAGCGATGTGGCGCGAATGGAAGAGCGCACCTTCATCTGTAGCGGCTCCAAGGAAGACGCCGGTCCGACCAACAATTGGGTTGAGCCTCGTGAGATGCGCAGCACGCTCGACAGGCTCTTCACCGGCTGCATGCGCGGCCGCACGATGTACGTGGTGCCCTTCTCCATGGGACCGATCGGCTCGCACATCGCGCAGATCGGCGTCGAGATCACGGATTCTCCCTATGTCGCGGTAAGCATGCGGATCATGACCCGCATGGGACGCGCGGTCGTCGACTGGCTCGGCGAGAACGGGAAGTTCGTGCCGTGCGTACATTCCGTCGGCGCACCGCTCACGGCCGGGGCCAAGGATGTTGCATGGCCGTCGAATGAGAAAGAGAAGTGGATCGTTCATTTCCCGGAGACGCGCGAGATCTGGTCGTTCGGGTCGGGCTATGGCGGTAACGCGCTTCTCGGCAAGAAGTGCCTCGCATTGCGCATCGCTTCAGTAATGGCGCGTGACGAAGGTTGGCTCGCGGAGCACATGCTGATCCTCGGCATCGAGGCGCCTTCAGGCGAGAAGAGCTATGTCGCCGCGGCTTTTCCGTCCGCCTGCGGCAAGACGAATCTCGCGATGCTCATTCCGCCAGCACCGCTCAGTGGTTGGAAGGTCACGACGATCGGCGAGGACATCGCCTGGATCAAGCCGGGCAAGGATGGTCGCTTCTACGCGATCAATCCCGAATACGGGCTCTTCGGCGTCGCACCGGGTACCTCCGAGCACACGAACCCGAATGCGATGCGCATGCTGCGCGAGAACGTCGTCTTCACCAATGTCGCGCTCACACCCGAGGGCGACGTGTGGTGGGAAGGCATGACGGACCAACCGCCGGCGAAGCTCACCGATTGGCAGGGCAAGCCCTGGACACCAGAGGACGGCAAGAAGGGCCGCCTCGCCGCGCACCCGAACGCGCGCTTCACCGTGTTCGCGAGCCAATGCCCGTCGATGGATCCCAAGTGGGAGGATCCGCAAGGCGTGCCGATCGCCGCATTCCTCTTCGGAGGACGCCGTTCTTCAACCGTGCCGCTCATCGTAGAGGCGCCGAGCTGGGAAGAGGGCGTCTACCTGGCCGCGACACTTGGCTCAGAGACAACCGCCGCGATTACCGGGAAGGTCGGCGTCGTACGCCGCGATCCGATGGCGATGCTCGCCTTCTGTGGCTACAACATGGGCGACTACTTCAACCATTGGCTGAAGATGGGCCGCGCGGTCAAGCAGCCGCCGCGCATCTTCCGCGTCAACTGGTTCCGTCGCGATGCGCAGGGCAAGTTCATCTGGCCGGGATTTGGCGAGAACATGCGCGTGCTGCAATGGGTTGTTGAACGCGTGCAAGGCAAGGGCAAGGGCACGGATACGCCGCTTGGCACGATGCCGCGCTTCGAGGACCTGAACTGGAAGGGCCTCGAGAAGGTGTCACGCTCCCAGTACGCCGAGCTGACGAGCATCGACAAGTCGGCTTGGCGCGATGAGTTGAAGTCGCACGACGAGTTGTTCGAGAAGCTGGGCAACCACCTGCCCAAGGCTCTCGATACGCGGCGCGGCCAGCTGCACCAGAAGCTCGGCGCCTAGCGGCGCGATAGCCAAATAGCTCCGATCGCCGCGAGTAACGCCGCGGCGCCGGCTGCTGCAAACGAGGCGGGCGAGTGCCAGGTCTCGACCAGGACTCCGCCGAATCCCATGCCGAGCCCTACGCCCCCGAGCAGCGCGCTCGACGACCAAGTGAATGCCTCGGTCGTGTGCTCGGGCTTCGCCGTCTTCGCCACGATCATCGATTGAATGATGAGCGCCGGCGCCATCACCACGCCGGCGAATATGCAGAGCAGCGAGAAAACCAACTGCGACCATGGCGCAGCCAGTACTAGGAGACCGACGCCCATGATCGCGAGCGTCGCGCTGAACTGACGCAGCAAAGGCGCATGCCAGTGCGCGCTGCCATACGCAAGCCCGCCGAACGCGCTCCCGGCGCTCATCAGGCCGAGAAACACGCCCGCTAGCGCCGGGCGGCCAGCCTCATTCGCATAAGCGGTTGCACCGAGTTCCGTCAGGCCGAAAGCGATTGCGTAGCAGACAACGATGACGATGAGAGCCCCGAAGCGCCTTTGCGCAAGTGGTCCAAGCAACGTGCCGCGCGTGCGGGCCTCGATCCGCCACTCGCGCATTGCCCCGGACCGCAGGAAGAGAAATACGCCTATGAATCCGCATGCTGCCGCGAACCAGATGGCGAACCGCGGAGACGCGACGGCGACAAAAAGCGCCACGAGCATCGGACCGACGATGAAGATCGTCTCGATCAGAACGGAATCGAGCGAATACGCCGTCGTAAGCAAGGGATCGTCGCCGAAGTGCTGGCGCAGGAACGTGCGCACGCACACGGTGATCGGAGGAAAGCACGCGCCTGCGGCGGCCGCGCACAACGCCACCGTGAGCAAAGATGTTTCTGCCGAGACGGCAGCAACCAGCGCAACAAGCCAAGCAGGAAAGAGGACAGCGCTCGTGATCAGCACCACCCAAGGTCCATAGCGGTCGATGATTCGACCGAGCACGGGCGCAACGAGCGCCAGCCCGGCCACAAAGCAACCGGTTGCCGCTCCTCCGGTGGCAAACGATTCGCTCGCGCCCTGCACGAGTAGCAGAATCGAGAGCCCGCTCATCCCGATTGGCAGCCGTCCGATGATGGAAGCGGCGAAGAGATAGCCGAGACCGGGCGAGGCGAAGACGAGCTTGTATTTGACAAGCGAGATCATCTTGTGCTGCGGTGCAGCAAATGAATTATCCTATGGATGTTCCACGTGAAACGTCGCGCCCGCGTTCCCCCGCCAAATCGCGCTCGCGTAAAATTCGCCACCCCATGAAGTTTCCCGAGGATTTCGACGTCATTGTCGTCGGCGGCGGCCATGCCGGCACGGAGGCCGCGCTCGCCGCCGCTCGCATGGGGCAACGTACCCTGCTGCTGACCCACAGCATCGAGACCTTAGGTCAGATGTCCTGCAACCCCTCCATCGGCGGCATCGGTAAAGGTCACCTAGTGAAGGAAGTCGACGCTCTGGGCGGCGCGATGGCGATCGCCACGGACGAAGCCGGCATCCAGTTCCGTACGCTCAATGCCTCGAAAGGGCCGGCCGTGCGCGCCACAAGGGCCCAGGCGGACCGGGTCCTATACCGCCACGCGATCCGACGCAGGCTAGAGGCACAGCCGAATCTCCAACTCTTCCAGCAGGGGGTCGATGACGTCCTCGTCGAAGGCGAGCGCGCAGTCGGCGTCCGCACCCAGATGGGCCTGGAATTCCGCGCTCGGTCGGTCGTACTCACGACGGGAACATTCCTGGGCGGGCTGATCCACGTCGGGCTCCAGAGCCACACCGCAGGGCGCGCGGGTGAGCCGGCCGCCACTACGCTTGCCGCCCGGTTGCGCGAGCTAAAGCTGCCCGTCGGGCGCCTCAAGACTGGAACCCCGCCCCGGATCGATCGGCGGAGCGTCGATCTCACGCTCATGGAAGTGCAGCCGGGCGATTCGCCGGAGCCGGTGTTCTCGTTCCTTGGCGATCGCAGCATGCATCCGCAGCAGCTGCCTTGCTGGATCACGCATACCAACGAGCGCACCCACGAGATCATCCGGGGCGCCCTCGACCGGTCCCCCATGTTCACGGGCGCTATCCAAGGCGTCGGTCCGCGCTACTGCCCATCGATCGAAGACAAGATCCATCGTTTCGCCTCGAAGACGAGCCACCAGATCTTCCTCGAGCCAGAGAGCCTCTCGACGCAGGAGCTCTACCCCAACGGCATTTCGACGAGCCTGCCGTTCGACGTGCAGCTGGAGCTCGTCCATTCGATCCGCGGCCTGGAAAGCGCGCACCTCGTTCGGCCGGGCTATGCGATCGAATACGACTACTTCGACCCGCGAAACCTTCACGCCTCCCTCGAGACGAAGTCGATTCGGGGGCTTTACTTCGCCGGCCAGATCAACGGCACGACCGGCTACGAAGAAGCAGCAGCCCAAGGACTCCTGGCAGGACTGAATGCCGCGCTCAGTTCAAAGGGCGAAGCCCCTTGGTCGCCGGCGCGAGATGAGGCGTACCTCGGGGTGCTGGTCGACGACCTGGTTACGCGTGGTGTATCCGAGCCTTATCGGATGTTCACGAGCCGCGCTGAGTACCGCCTGCAACTGCGTGAGGACAACGCGGATCTCCGCCTCACCGAGACAGGGCGCCGTCTGGGGTTGGTTGACGATCGACGCTGGGATGCGTTCAACCGGAAGCGGGACGCAATCGCTCAGGAAACCAAGCGACTAGGCAGCATGTTTGTGAGCGCAAGCTTTCATGAAAAGTCGCTTGCTATAGAGGTCCTACGGCGACCGGAGGTAACGTACGCGAGCTTGGTTCCTAATGCGCCGGTGTCGGCGGAAGTGGCGGCTCAGGTGGAGATTCAGGCGAAGTACGAGGGCTACATCGAGCGGCAGAAGCGGGAGATCGAGCGCCGTCGCGAATTCGAATCGCTCAGCCACCCTACCGATTTCGACTATCGAGCCGCGCGGGGCTTGTCCTTCGAGGCGCAGCAGAAGCTAGCTCAGCATTGTCCGGAGACGATCGGGCAGGCTTCGCGCATATCGGGAATCACGCCGGCGGCGATTTCGCTGTTGTTGGTGCACTTGAAGAGGGGCTTGCAGCCGTCGCAGAAAAAAACGGCATGACGC
>JAFARH010000094.1 GCA_019245555.1 Betaproteobacteria bacterium | reverse complement strand
TCCATGTCCTGCCGCATCATGAAGGGCAGGCCCTGGTCCTGCGGCAGGGCGCGTGCGAGACCGCTGTCGATGCGCGTCGGTATCGCTGCCGCCGTCGGGTCGACGCGCTGCACTTTCGAGAAGAGCCTTTTCAGCTCGGCGGGCTTGAAGCCATGACGCTTGACGAGGTCGTCGATGAAGGACTGGACCTCCTCGCGGCCGGCATAGGACTGCGCGAAGACGGGCGTCACGGCGAGCAGCAAATACAGGGCGAGCGCGAGCTTCATGCGAGTTCCAGCTGACGCACGAGGCGTTTCAGGCGCGCGGTGGCGGGCTTGTCGGCGCCGTTGCCGTAGCGCAGTGCGATGTAAAGGGCGGCGATACGCAGGATCGGCCGGCGCGAGGCAGGCAGGGTGCGGGCGGCGCGCGTGGAGTAGTCGCGCGGCCCTTCCTGCGGTGCGCGGACGACGCCGCGCGCGGCGAGCTTGCGGCAGAACGCCTGCCATGCCTTCTGAACCGGATCGGGCCGCGTCAGGCGCCGCAGCGACCAGCCGAGGAGGGTGGCCGTCATGAGGCCGAGGAAGGTGAAGAGTACGGCGGTGAGCTTCTGCCAGTCCGCGTCGCGCATGCCGAAAGAGAGCATCAGGTCGCGCTGGCGCTCGGGGTTATAGCCGAGCACCCAGACGTTCCATTTATGGGCGATCGCTTCCCAGCGATAGCGCATGTCGCGCAGCCATTCCATGTCCTGCCGCATCATGAAGGGCAGGCCCTGGTCCTGCGGCAGGGCGCGTGCGAGACCGCTGTCGATGCGCGTCGGTATCGCTGCCGCCGTCGGGTCGACGCGTATCCAGCCGCGGCCCTCGATGAACACCTCGGTCCAGGCATGCGCATCGGACTGGCGCACCGTGATGATCTGGTCGACGGGATTGAGGTCGCCGCCCTGGTAGCCGGTGACGACACGGGCCGGGACGCCGGCCGCGCGCATGAGCACGGTGAAGGCGGACGAGAAGTGCTCGCAGAAGCCGGCCTTGGTATCGAAGAGGAACTCGTCGACGGAATTCGTCCCGAGGAGCGGCGGTTCGAGCGTGTAGGCATAGCCGCCTCGGCGCAGGAAATCGAGCGCGCGGTTCAGCATGTCGGCATCGGTGCCGCCGGCGCGCCGCCATTCTTCGGCCAGCGCGAGCGTGCGCTTGTTGTAATCGGCGGGCAGGCGCAATGCGCGGTTGAGAGTCGAGCGGTTCTCGCGCGGATCGCGGTCGGGATTGACGATCGAAACCATGTCATATCGCAGGCGGTTCCGCACCGGCGTGTTGGAGAACACCTGGCCGTCGAAGGTCATGCGCGATCGATCCGGCAGGCTCGCCGCCGTCTCGAGCGCGAAGAGCCAGTAGCGGTTGTGCGGCTCCAGCGTCACCGAATAGCGGTAGCTCGCCCCTGTGCCCTGCGGGGCCTGGAAATTCACCAGGTGACTCAAGCCGGCCGACCAGGTGCGGCCGTCGAAGTCCCACAGAACGGGTCCACGCCAGTAGCGCAACGGCTGCGGCGGCGGTTCGCCGTCGAACGTCGCGCGGAAGGAGATCGCGTCGGAAAGCGCGAGCTGCGAAAGGTTGCCCGGCGACATGGTGTCGGAGAGGCCGGTCATGCCGGCATAGGCATCCTGCGGCAGTCCCCACAGCGGGCCGTTGACTCGCGGGAAGAGCACGAAGAGGACGAGCGCCGCCGGCGCGGCATGCGCAAGCAGCAGCCCCGCGGTGCGCAGGTTGTCGCGCGCGGGGCGGTTCGGCGCGCTGTAGCCGATCAGCGTGACCGTGATCGCGAAGACGCCGACGCACATCAGGAGCGCCGTGGGGATCGACTGCGTGTAGAGGAAATTGGTGATGATCAGGAAGTAGCCGAGGAAGGAAGCCACCGCACCGTCGCGATGGTGGCGCGATTCGAGGAGCTTCAACCCGGAGAAAAGCACGAGGAGCAGCACGCCCGCCTGCCGGCCGAAGAGCGTGCGGTACTCCATCCATACGCCGAGCATGCCGATGAAGGCGACGGCGATCACGAGCCAGCGCGACGGCAGCGGGGCGCGCGTCAGCATCGAGTAGAAGCGCCAGCCGTAGAGGCAGAGCGTGAGGAGGGTCAACCACCACGGCGCGCGCAGCGCATGCGGCACGATGACGATCGCGAGTGACGCGGTAAGCCACGTGAGATCCCGCAGCGTGAGCGGGCGCACGTCGGGCGAGAGCGGATGCGGCAGCGCCTTCATAGCCCCTCGTACAAGGCGAGCGCCTGCAGGCAGGCCGCACGATGCGCCTCGCCGCGGCCGGCCGGAATCTCCACGCTAGGGATGCGAAGTCCGTACTGCATGCCGGCACGCTCGGCTTCGAGCACCCAGCCTGCGAGCCGCGAAAGCCGCTGCTCGACGTTGAATTGCGCGAGGCGCGCCCAGTCGAGCCAGAGCTCTGCCGCGGCTTCCCCGGTGAATTGCTTGGTCAGCATGTCCTCGTTGCGCGCGACTGCTTTCCAGGCGACATGTCGCGGCGAATCGGAAAGCTGGTAGGCGCGCATCCCCGAGTAGTCATCGTTGCCCGGTGTCGGAGAGCGCAGCGCGCCGCGCGCGCTTTCGGCGGCGGGTTGCGGCAATGCCGAGCGCTCCGGACGCGGATAGACGAGGCACCGGGCGTCAGGCTCGACATAGCTCCACGAGCGGAAGATACCCAGCGGAAAACGCGTCTCGAGCATCACGCGGCCAAGCGGGAGCCAGCCGCGCTTTGCGGCGGGCACTGCCAGCACCACTTCGGCGAGCGCGCCCGCGGGCACATCGACCACCATCTGCGAACGCGATTGGATGTGGCGTGCGAGGACTGCCGGCCGGTCGAACGCCGAGCGCGCGTCCAGGAAGACGCGAAACTGCGCCGCCTCGCCAACGAAAACCGGTTCGGCGCGGCCGACGCTGATCGCCATGCGCGCGAGGTTTCGCGCGGTGTGCACCATCCCCGCGAGCCCCATGCCGGCGAGGAGAAAGGTGAGTGCGAAGCCGAGCGAGAGCGCGTAGTTGATCGAGCCAACGAGCAGGATCGCGAGCGTCATCACGAAGAGCCAGCCGAGCTGCGTTGGCAGGATGTAGACCCGCCGGTGCACGAGCACCACCACGCCGCGCTCCGGTGGCGTGAAGCCGTAGAACCAGTTGGCGAGCCGCGGCCGCTTATCGAGCAGGGCGTTGATCATGCAGTCGGTCCGTCATATTTCCAGCGTCCGCGCCAGGCGGTGAGCACGGCCTTGGGATATTCGGGCTGGCCGAGCGAGCCGTTGTAGCGCCCGAGCGCGCGGTAATAGTCGCCTTTCTCCATGTCGAGATACAACCGCAGGATGGCGCAGCCGTAGGCGAGGTTCGTGCGCAGGTGGAAAAGATTGTGGTTGGGTTGGCCGATCAGCTTGACCCAGAACGGCATGACCTGCATGTAACCGCGTGCCCCCGCGCGCGACACGGCGTACTTGCGAAAGCCGCTTTCCACCTCGATGACGCCGAGTACGAGCTGCGGGTCGAGGCCGACGCGCGTCGCCTCGTAGTGCACCGTGCGCAGGAGCTCGAGGCGCTGCTTGCGATCCGGGATGCGGCGCGCAAGCCGCGTGTCCATGTCGGAGAGCCAGCGCTGGGCGTCGCTGCTCGAGCGGAAGGCCATCGACGGCACCGCCTTGTCGGCGACGAGGCCGGAGAGCCTTGTGCGCATCGAGTCGGCGAGCGGCTCGTACTGCTGGGCGCCTGCGAGGGCCTGCAGCGGCAGCAGGCACGCGAGCAGCCACACACCCCTCATTGCGCGAGGCGCTCCTTGAGGTGAGCGCCGATCGAGGCGAGCGGCACATCGCTGCCCTTCTCGTCGCGACGCGCCTTGTATTCGGCATTACCGGCGGCGAGC
Organism: Betaproteobacteria bacterium; assembly: GCA_019245555.1. Classification (GTDB taxonomy): domain Bacteria; phylum Pseudomonadota; class Gammaproteobacteria; order Burkholderiales; family SG8-39; genus SCGC-AG-212-J23. The sequence continues at coordinate 2,430 of JAFARH010000094.1, read as the reverse complement.
CCGCGCTCGCCGAGCACCACGCGGTGCGGTACGCCGATCAGGTCCATGTCGGCAAACAAGACCCCTGGACGCTCCTCGCGGTCATCCAGCAGGACATCGACCCCGCTCTTCGCGAGCTCGTCGTAGAGCTTGTCGGTTGCCTCGCGTACCGCCGCGTTCTTCTGGTAGCCGATCGGCACTATGCAAACCTCGAATGGCGCGATCGGCGCCGGAAAAATGATGCCGCGTGCATCGTGGCCCTGCTCGATGGCGGCGGCGACGATGCGCGTGACGCCGATGCCATAGCAGCCCATCTCAAACGGTTTCTCAGCACCCGATGCATCGAGGAACTTCGCGCCCATCGCCTCCGAGTACTTCGTGCGCAGCTGGAAAATGTGCCCGACCTCGATGCCGCGCACGATCTCGAGCTTTCCCTTGCCGTCGGGACTCGGATCGCCCTCGACCACGTTGCGGATGTCCGCGACCTGCGGTTCGGGTAGGTCGCGGCCCCAATTGACGCCGGTCAGGTGGCAGCCTGCCTCATTTGCGCCGCAGACAAAGTCGCTCATCAGCGCAACGCGCCGGTCGGCGACGACCTTCACTCCTTTCGCGCCGACCGGGCCGATGTAGCCGGCCTTGCCCAGGGAGCTCTCGATTTCCTTCTCTGGCGCGAAGCGAAAGGCCCCGATTGTCTTCTGCGCCTTGATCTCGTTCAGCTGGTGGTCGCCGCGCACGAGCAGCATGTGCAGCTCGCCTTCGTGCATCACCAGCACCGACTTGACCGTCTTCTTCAGGTCGATCTTCAGCAGAGCAGCCACTTCCTCGCAGGTTCTCTTGTCGGGCGTGGGCACCTTTTTCATTTCTTCCCTCGGCACGCCGCGCGTACCCGGCGCTACCGCTTCGGCCAGCTCCACGTTCGCCGCGTAGTCTGATTGCGGCGAGAAAGCGATCGCGTCCTCGCCGGAGTCGGCGAGCACGTGGAATTCGTGCGACCCGGTACCGCCGATCGCGCCGGTATCGGCAGCGACGGCGCGGAACTTGAGCCCGAGGCGCTTGAAGATGCGGGTGTAGGTGTCGTACATGTTGCGGTATTCGCGCTCGAGATCGGCGTAGTCGGCGTGAAAAGAATAGCCGTCCTTCATGATGAATTCGCGTGAGCGCATTACGCCGAAACGAGGACGGCGCTCGTCCCGGAACTTGGTCTGGATGTGATAAAGGTGGATCGGCAGGCGGCGGTAGCTCTTGAGTTCCCCGCGCGCGAGCTCGGTGATCACTTCTTCGGACGTCGGCTGAATGACGTAGTCGCGCTCATGGCGGTCCTTGAGCCGCAGGAGCTCGGGACCGTATTCATCCCAGCGATGCGATTGCTGCCAGAGCTCGCCCGGCTGCACCACCGGCATCAGCATCTCGAGCGCGCCGGCGCGGTTCATCTCCTCGCGCACGATCCGCTCGACTTTCTTCATCACGCGGAAGCCGATCGGCAGCCACGTGTAAATTCCGGCAGAGAGGCGCCGGATCATGCTCGCGCGCAGCATCAGCCGGTGGCTGACGATTTCGGCCTCGGCGGGCACTTCCTTCTGCGTCGCAATGAAAAATCTGGAGGTTTTCATGTGGCGCGAAGAGCATTGTCATAGCTCTTGGCCTGTGGAAAAATCGTCGAGGATTTTAACTGAAGGCGGTGCAGGCCATGCTCGACAAGGAAGGCTACCGTCCGAATGTCGGCATCATTCTCGCCAACCCCAGGAACGAGGTGTTCTGGGGCAAGCGGGTCAACCAGCACGCCTGGCAGTTCCCCCAAGGCGGCATCAAGCACGGCGAGACTCCCCTACAGGCGATGTACCGAGAGCTCGAGGAAGAGATCGGGCTGCAGCGCGACCACGTCAAGATCCTCGGCCGCACGCGCGAATGGCTGCGCTACGAGGTGCCCGAGAAGTGGATGCGGCGCGATTGCAAGGGCGCCTACCGCGGGCAGAAGCAGATCTGGTTCCTCCTGCGCATGGTGGGGCGCGATTGCGACGTGAAGCTGCGCGCGAGCGGCCATCCGGAGTTCGACGCCTGGCGCTGGCACGACTACTGGATCCCGCTCGAGAACGTCATCGACTTCAAGCGCGAGGTCTATCGCCAGGCGCTGATCGAGCTGCATCGCTACCTGCAGGCCGACCGCCGTGCGCGCGTGCGGCGGCTCGAAGCCGCGCACTAGCTGGGGAATCGGCCATCAAGTAGCTGCTGTAGCCTCCGCAACATGATCAAGCGCGAAAGCCTGCTGTCCCTCGAAGCCTATGCCCGCGAGCGCAACGCATTTCGCGCGCGCGTCATGGAGCACAAGAAGCGCCGCACGGTGCATCTCGGCGGACACTTGACCCTCCTCTTCGAGGACGAGCTCACCATCCGCTACCAGGTGCAGGAGATGCTGAGGATCGAGCGCATCTTCGAGGAGGCGGGCATCCAGGG
>JAFARH010000457.1 GCA_019245555.1 Betaproteobacteria bacterium | reverse complement strand
ATCTGCGCGATACGCGCATCCGACAGCGGCGCCTTGGCGTCTTCCGCGGCGACGAGCTGCTTGATAAGCGCGCGGATCGCGGTGGACGAAGCCGCACCGCCCGCCTCGGTGGCGACGTGGCTGCCGAAGAAATACTTGAGCTCGAAGGTGCCGCGCGGCGTCGCCATGTATTTCTGCGTCGTCACGCGCGAGATCGTGCTCTCGTGCAGGCTCAGCGTCTCGGCGATCTCGCGCAGCACCAGCGGTCGCATCGCGACTTCGCCGTGCTCGAGGAAGTGGCGCTGACGATCGACGATCGCCTGCGAAACGCGCAGGATGGTCTCGAATCGCTGCTGCACGTTTTTGATGAGCCAGCGCGCCTCCTGCAGCTGCGTCGAGAGCGAGCCGGCGCTGCGGGCACCCGCGGCGATCTCGGCATATAAACGGTTGATGCGCAGGCGCGGCATGGCGTCCGGGTTGAGGCTTGCACGCCAGGCATTGCGCACCTTCTTGACGATGACATCCGGGACTACGTAGCGCGCCTCGACCTTGGCGAAGGCGGCGCCGGGCCGCGGGTTGAGCGCGCGAATTAAGTTCTGCGCGGTGCGCAGCGCATTGTCGTCCGCGCCGGTCAGCGTCTTCAGCCGCGAGTAGTCGCGTGCGGCGAGAAGCTCGAGGTGCTTGTTGACGATCTCGAGCGCGAGGGTGCGCTCGGCGCATTCGGCATGGTTCCGGAGCTGCAGCGCGAGACATTCACCTGGCGAGCGCGCGCCGACGCCGGCGGGATCGAAGTGCTGCAGGTGCGCGAGCGCGATCGACAGCTCGCCCATGGGAAATTCGGGATCGGCTTCGGCTTCGGGCGCCAGCAGGGCAGCGATCTCCTCCAGCGGCTGCGTGAGGTAGCCGTCTTCGTCGAGCGCGTCGATCAGCAGCTCGACGAAAGCGCGATCGCGTGGACTGAGCTTGGTGAGCGAGAGTTGCGCGTGCAGGTGATCGCGCAGCGTCGGCGTGTCGGGCGGGGTGAAGCTCTTCTCGCCCTCCTCATCGCCGCTCTCGTTCGTGCGCCAGTTGCTCGCGAGGTCGGTTGCCCAGTCGGCGTCAGATGCGGCATCGGGCGCCGGCGCCGCCTCGGTCGGCGTGCTCGTGGTACCGCCGGCGGCCGGTGGCGGCGGTGCCTCGCCCGCACCCTCGACATCCTCGCCGCCGTCCTCCCTCTCTAGCGCCGGGTTCTCCATCAGCAGGCGATCGATCTCCTGGTTGAGCTCGACCGTGGAGAGCTGAAGCAGCCGGATCGACTGCTGCAACTGCGGCGTCAGCGTGAGGTGCTGCGATAGTCGGAACTGCAGGGAGGGTTTCATCAGGGTCTGCAGTGTGCCGCGTCGAACGTTACAACGCTTTAAAGCTACATCCGGAAGTTCTCGCCCAGATAGACCCGGCGCACACTGTCATTATAGACAATCTCCTCCGGGTGACCGGAGGCGAGGACTGCTCCTTCGTTGATGATGTAGGCGCGGTCGCAGATACCGAGCGTCTCGCGGACGTTATGGTCCGTTATGAGCACGCCGATGCCGCGCTCCTTCAGGAACCTAATAATGCGCTGGATGTCGAGCACCGCGATCGGGTCGACGCCGGCGAACGGCTCATCCAAGAGGATGAATGAAGGCTTCGTGCCGAGCGCGCGGGCGATTTCCAATCGGCGCCGCTCGCCGCCCGAGAGCGAGAGCGCGGCGTGCTTGCGCAGATGGGTGATGTTCAGGTCTTTCAGGAGCTCGGTAAGGCGCGCCTCGATTTGCTCGCGCGGCATGCCCTGCAGCTCGAGGATCGCCTGCACGTTCTCTTCGACCGTCAGGCGGCGGAACACCGAGTTTTCTTGCGGCAGGTAAGAGATCCCCATGCGCGCCCGCCGCTGGATCGGCATATGCGTGAGGTCGGATTCGTCGAGAGAGATGGTGCCCGCGTCAACCGGGATCAGGCCGACGATCATATAGAAGCAGGTCGTCTTGCCGGCGCCGTTCGGCCCCAGCAGCCCGACCACTTCGCCGCTGCCGACTTCGAGCGACACATCCTGCACCACGGTGCGCGACTTATAGCGCTTGCGCAGTCGCTGTGAGCGCAACCGGCTGCCACCGTTCGGTTTGGACATGTCCATCTATTTTTCGGGCGGCTTCGGCTGGATCGTGGCGCGCACGCGGCCGTCGCCGCGCCCGGGCGTCACGGTGAAGAAGTCGGAGCGCTGGTCGACGAGGATGTAGTTCCCTTTCACCTCGTCGCCGCCTCGATTGACGCGTGCCTCCTCGAAGAGCTCGATCTTGCCGCTCTTCTCATCGAGTTCGATTCTCTTCGCTTCGCCGTCCATCCACACTCCTTCCTTCTCCGGCGGCTTCGGGTCCTGGCGCTGGCGAAAGCGCACGGGGTTGCCGGTCGCGGTGGCGAACTGGTTGCCCTCGGCATCCTGGCGCACCACGATGCGATCGGCGCGGATGTTGAGCGTGCCGCGCGTCACGACGACGTTGCCTTCGAACACGTTCATGCGCCGCGCATCGTCGGCGCTCATGCGATTCGCCTCGATCTCGATCGGCTTCGTGCTGTCGGCCTGCTCGGCATGAGCAAGTGCTGCGCCAAGGACCAGCAACCATGGAGCGAGCTTCACGGCGCCTTCTTTGCCTCAAACCGGGCACGCACATCGGCGTGCAGGAAAAGCTCGCGCGTGTCGGTGTGGTACTCCATGCCACGGCCGGTGAGCGAGCGCCCCTCCTGCTCGAACTGCACCGGGCGGTCGGTGCGCACGAGCGATTTGTCGCGCAGGACATGCAGGAAGCTCGTCGTCATCTTCGCCGGCGGCTCCTGAGCGTCGGCATCGCGCACCAGCACGACGTGGTCGTAGAGAAAGATCTCGTCGCCTTCGCGCGAGATCTGACCGCGGTCGGCCTGTACCGTGAAGCGCGGCTGCTCCGGCTTCGATTGCACGAGGCGCGGCGACGTGACGTCGGTCGAGTCATCGTCCGGGTAATGCTGCATCTGGGCCGCGGCCAGCGTGGTCACCGCATGGCCCTGGCTGTTGTAGGTGGTGGTGGTGAAGTTGGTGATCAGGTAGTCGGGATCGTGACGCCGCAGCGACGGATGATCGCCGCCTTCGATGCGCACCTGGTGATCGAGCCAGAGCGTGAGCAATGCGAGCGCTGCCATCAATAGCAGCGGGAAAAGGCGCGTGGTGCTCATTTCAGCTCGTCTATTTCAAATATCGCTGCATGACCTTCGCAAGCTTGCCCTGGGTCTCCAGGATGAATTCGCACGCCTCGCGCGCCGCGCCGTGTCCCGCCGGGGCCGAGGCTATGTAATGCACGCGGCGACGCACGTCCTCGGGCGCTTCGTGCGGCGCGCAAGCAAAGCCGCAGCGCGTGAGGATCGGCAGATCGACGACGTCGTCGCCCATGTAGGCAACCGCCGCCGGCTGCATCCTGAGGCGCCGCATCATCTGCCGGAAGGCGAGGAGCTTGTTGCTCGCGCCCTGCACCACGTGGCGGATGCCGAGCTCCTTGGCGCGCTCCTCAACTGCCTGCGACTCGCGGCCACTGATGATCCCGGTGTCGAGCCCCGCCATGCGCAAGAGATGCACGCCGTGGCCGTCGAACGCGTGGAATGCTTTCAGTTCCTCGCCGCCCGGTCCGTACCAGAGCTTGCCGTCGGTCAGCACGCCATCGACGTCGAAGATCACGAGGCGCACGCGGCGCGCCCGCGCGAGCGCATCGGGGGCAAGGTATTGCATCGACGCTAGATGACTTTGGCGCGGAAGAGGTCGTGCATGTTGAGCGCGCCGAGGAGTGCGCCGCGCTCGTCGACGACCAGCAGCTGATTGATCTTGTGCGCTTCCATGAGCTGCACCGCTTCCACGGCGAGCGCATGGGGCGACATCGTGCGGGGTGAGCGCGTCATGACTTCATCGACCGTCACCCTGGTGAAGTCGATGCCCTTCTCGAGGGCGCGGCGCAGGTCGCCGTCGGTGAATACACCCCTCACGCGCCGGTCGCTGTCGACCACCGCGGTCAGGCCGATCTTGCCTCGCGTAACTTCGGCGATTGCCTTGAGGCCGGGTGCGCCGAGCGGCACCGATGGCACGTCGGGGCCTTTGCGCATGACATCGGAGACATGCACCAGTGCCTGACGCGGCAGTCGGCCTTTCGGATGGCTGCGCGCGAAGTCGTCGGAGGTGAAGCCGCGCTTCTCGAGGAGCGCTACCGCGAGCGCATCGCCGAGCGCGAGCGCTGCCGTGGTGCTCGCTGTCGGGGCGAGGTTGAGCGGACAGGCTTCCTGCGCGACGCGTGCGTCCAGATGCACGTCCGCTTCGCGGGCGAGGGCCGACTGAGCGTTGCCGGTGATAGCAATGAGCTTGGCGCCGCGGCGCTTCACGAGCGGCACGATGTCGAGCAGCTCATCGCTCGAGCCCGAATACGAGATGGCGATGAACACATCGCCTTCTTCGACCATGCCAAGGTCGCCATGGCTCGCTTCGGCCGGATGCACGAAATAGGCCGGCGTGCCGGTGCTCGCCATGGTGGACGCAATCTTGCGCGCGATGTGGCCGCTCTTGCCGATGCCGCTCACCACAACGCGGCCGCTGCGGCCGGCGATCAAATCGATCGCGGCGGTGAAGCGCTCATCGAGTCGATCGGCGAGCGCGCGCACCGCATCCGCTTCGATCGCGAGCACGCGCCGCGCGAGCTCCAGGGCACTGGTTTCGCTCGTTTTTTTGCTCAGGCGCGCCGCCTTTATCATAGGGCGGCAGTATAGCCCAATGACTTCGCTCGTCTCAGTGCTCGTCCTGCTCGCCGCCGCGGTGATCGCGGTCGCGATCTGCCGTGCGCTGAAGCTGCCGGCGCTCGTCGGCTATCTCGTCACCGGCCTCGCGCTCGGCCCTTATGCGCTCGGCTTTTTCGCCAATCGCGAAGAGACGCAGCACCTCGCCGAGTTCGGCGTCGTGTTCCTGATGTTCTCGATCGGCCTCGAGTTCAGCCTCGGCAAGCTGCGCTCGATGCAGCGCGTGGTGTTCGGCCTCGGCGGCGCGCAGGTCGCCGCGACGGTGCTGCTCGTCATGGCGGCGGCGATGGCGTTCGGATTGTCATGGCAAGCGGGCCTCGCGCTCGGCGGGATCGCAGCGATGTCCTCGACCGCCATCGTTTCGCGGCTTTTCTCGGAGCGAGGCGAGCTCGATTCGCCGCACGGCCGCCAGGCTATCGGCGTGCTCCTTTTCCAGGATCTCGCGGTCGTGCCGCTCCTCGTCGTGATCCCGGTGCTAGTGCAGCCGGCGGGTGCGCTCGGCCTCGCGGTATCGGCGGCGCTGGGCAAGGCGGTGCTCGCGCTCCTCCTGGTGGTGCTCGCCGGTCCAAGCCTGATTCGCGGCTGGCTCGGG
>JAFARH010000455.1 GCA_019245555.1 Betaproteobacteria bacterium | reverse complement strand
AGGCTGCCCGGGTTGGTGCCGGCGATGCCCGTGAGAGTCAGCGTGCCGCCGGCCGACGAGGTGATGGTCCAGCTGGTCGGCGTCGCGGTCGGCGTCAGCGTGAACGTGCGGCCTTGCGCGTCGGTGACGCTCGTCTGGTTGGTCGTGTTCGGCTCGGTCGCGCCGGAGAAGGTCTGGCCCAGCTCAAGCGTCACCGGGTCGAGCGTGACGCCGCTGCCGCTGCCGATGAAGATCTGGATCAGGCCGGTGGCGGGATCGACCGCAAGGTCGTGGTTGCCGGTCACCCAGATATGGCGCACAGGCGAGGGCACGGAGCCGTTACTCGCCGGGTTGGTGCCCGCGAGGTATTCGGTGTAGTTCGAGAAGCCGTCGCCGTCCGCGTCCGTGTTCTTGTCGGCTGCGCTGTTCGGGTTGAGGCCGTAGAACGTCTCGAAGCTGTTGTGCATGCCATCGCCGTCGTTGTCGGCAAGGTCTGCACCGACCGCGGTGTTGAAGTCGCTCCACGGCATGTGCGCGGTAGCGTCGACGATGCCGTCGCCGTTGCTGTCGACCTCGAGCTTCGCGACGTTGGTGCCCTTGGATGTGATCTTGACGCTGCTCGCCGCCCCAGTGAGCGTGATGATTCCCCAGTCCGGGAACGACTGCGTCGAGGTCGCGAAGTAGAGCGGCCCCCACGGCGCGGTGAACGGCGCGGTTTGCGTCGAGACATCGACATAGCCCTGCGTGCCGTCGAACACACGACCGCTGATGGACTCGGTGAAGAACGTGGGCGCCTTCACGTCGTCGTAGACATTGGTGACGACGAGGTCCTGGGTCCGCGTCTGGTGGCCGGCGCCGTCCTGCGTGACGATGTTGGTCGTCAGGGTAGTGCTGGCCGCGCTGACGTTGATCTGCGAGCGCAGCGTGCCGGTGAGGCCGAAATTCAGGCCCGGGCCGCTGAAGTTCACGCGGGTTATCGTGAGCGTGCCGTCGGTGATGACGTTGTTCGCCTGGTCGAAGCTATCGATGCGAATCGTTGCCGGACCATTGATCGTGTCGCTGCCGGTGCGGCACTCGTTATAGGCGACGTTGAGCGTGCCCGTGCCGTTGTCGGCAGTGGTGCCCGTCACCTGCATCGAGCCACTATCGCAGGGCGTGGTGGTGTTCACCGCCGCGCCGGCGAGCGCGCCGCCATAGCTGCGGCCCAGGTCGTTGGTGCGCAGCGCGGCCGACAGGCGGCGCGAAAGCCCGGTGGCACCGGTCGGCTGCGAGGACGATGCGCTGGTGTCGCCTTGGGCGGAAACCGCGCTCACCACGATGCTGCCTCCGGCGGCGCCGCTCGCCCCGACCACGTTCGCCGAGATCGCCCCGGCGTTGGTGGCGGAGACCGTGGCTGCCGTGGTCACTCCGGAGTAGGTGATGGGTACCTGCGGCGGGAAATTGTTGGTCGCAGCGCCGCTCGAGGCGCCGCTATCACTGCTGCTTCCGCCACACGCAGTGAGAGCAAGAACTAGGGGACAAGCAAGGAAATACAGTCGACGCATTGGTAGGGCCTCCGTGAGTGCGCAAAAAATACGCGGCGCACCCGTGCAGGCGTCGCATGCCCGGAACGGTCCGATCGGACCAAGCCGCCCGGCGCAGTCGCGCCGGGCCGACAGGCTGTCGTTAAGTGTCTACACCAAAGCTTGACATGCAAGTTTATGCTTGCCTATACTTCATGCAATCCCTTACTTGCATATGCGCCGCGACACCGACCTCCTCTTCAAGGCGCTGGCCGATCCCGGCCGGCGCAAGCTCCTCGACGTCCTGCACGCGCACGACGGGCAGACGCTTAACGAGCTGTGCGAGCACCTGGACATGAGCCGGCAAGGCGTCACGCAGCACCTGGCGGTGCTGGAGGAGGCGAATCTGATCGCGACCGTGTGGCGCGGTCGCGAAAAGCTGCATTTCCTGAATCCGGTGCCGCTGCAGGAGATCTACGAGCGCTGGATCGCCAAGTTCGAAAAACCGCGCCTCAAGGCGCTGGATGACCTGAAACGAAAACTGGAGAAAGCCAATGGCTAAGTCGACTTACGTGTACGTGTCCTACATCCGCACCACGCCGGAGAAGCTGTGGTCGGCGCTCACCGATTCCGCGTTCATCAAGCAGTACTGGTTCGGCATGAACGCCGAGAGCAGCTTCACGACCGGCTCGCCGTGGAAGCTCGTGTCGCAGGACGGAAAGATCTGGGACTCAGGCGAGATCGTCGAGGCCACCCGCCCCAAGCGCCTCGTCATCCGCTGGACGCATCAGAACAAGCCCGAGCTCAAGGCCGAAGGCGCTTCGCTTTGCACGATGGATCTCGAGCCGGGCGCGGGAGCCGTCAAGCTCACCATCACCCATGTGGTTGAACGCGAGCCGTCGAAGTTAATCGAGGCAGTAGGCGGCGGCTGGCCGAAGGTGATCTCGAACCTGAAGTCGCTGCTCGAAACCGGCTCGATTGCGCTGCAGGAACCCTACCCTGCAGCCGCGGCTGCACAGCGCTAGCGGCGGCGCTTCTTCTTCCGCGGGGCGGCGCGGGAGGACTTCTTCGGCGCCTGCGCCTTGGCGATCTCTTCGCCGCTCCGTCCTTCGAGCTTCGGCGTGATGTTGTCGGCGATCCACTTGGCGTCCCACCACTCCACCGGCAGGACAGCCACGCCGTCCAGGTAGACTCCGAAGTGCAGGTGATCCCCCGCGGCAAGCCCGGTCTGGCCGCTCTTGCCGAGGACTTGGCGCTGCTTGACCGCGTCGCCCACCTTGACGTCGATCGAGCTCAAGTGGCCGTAGAGAGTGTAGAGCCCAAGGCCGTGGTCGATCATCACGCAGTTGCCGTAGATGCCGAGAGGCCCGGCGAATGCGACGTTGCCGCTGTTCGACGCCTCGATCGGATATTGCTTGGTGACCGAGAGGTCGTAGCCCAGGTGATAGGCGCTGTCGACCGGCTCGCCGTTATACGTGTACGTGCGATAGTCGGCGAAGTTCGCCTCGACCTTGGAGTTGGAGAGCTGGCCGAAGGCGCCTTGCCAGAGGATGGTGGGCGTTGCCTTCGACGTGACCTCGGTGATCTTGTCCTCGTTCTCCTTGCGCAGCTTCTTGTTGACCGCGATGAAGACCTCTTTCGGCGAGCCCTGGCGCGCCGAGGCATCTTCGATCAGCGGAACCACCTTGTTCTGCAGGAAGTTGTCGGTGAGCGCGATGGTGCTTTTCTTGTAATTCACATTCTTCAGCTCATAGGAGAGAGGGAGCTCGCGCTTGTTGCCTGCTTTGTCCATCGCGACGAGCACGGCCCTCGCATCGGCCGGCGCGTCGTACGGATGCGCGAAGAGGGCGAAATAGCTTTCGGGCGCGCCCTTCACCGTCCCCTTGAAGCCGGGGAAGAA
>JAFARH010000012.1 GCA_019245555.1 Betaproteobacteria bacterium | reverse complement strand
AATGGCACGACGAGCCTTACCGGCCGCGTTGGATAGTTCTGTGCGTGCGCCTGGATGGCGAATGCACACGCGAGCAGGATGAGCCGCATCGGATTCTCCTTAGGAATTCAGCTTGGCGAGCAGGTCGCGCGTCTTCGCCGGATCGGTGTTGCGCAGCACGCGTTGCGCGGCGGGCTGGACCTCGGCGAGGTTGGTGTTGAGGACGCGCTCCTTGATCGGCAGAAGCTGCGACGGATGCATCGAGAAATTGCGCAGGCCCAGTCCGAGCAGGAGGCGCGTCAACTGCAGGTCGCCCGCCATCTCGCCGCAGACGGCGATCGGCATGCCGCCGCGGGTGGCGGTCTGGATGGTGTTCGCTACCAGCGTGAGCACGGCAGGGTGCAGCGGGTCGTAGAGATGCGCCACGGCGTCGTCCGTGCGGTCGATGGCGAGCGTGTACTGGATGAGGTCGTTCGTGCCGATCGAGAGGAATTGCAGGCGCCGCATGAAGATCGGCAGCGCGAGCGCGGCGGCCGGAATCTCGATCATGCCGCCGACTTGCACGGCGCGATCGTAGGGCTGATCTCGCTCCTCAAGCTGCTGCTTCGCCTGCTGGATGAGGGCGAGCGTCTGGTCGATCTCGTGTGCGTGCGCCACCATCGGCAGCAGGATGCGCACTTCTCCGTAGTGCGAGGCGCGCAGGATCGCCCGCAATTGCGTCAGGAACATCTGGGGCTCAGCGAGGCAAAAGCGAATCGCGCGCAGCCCCATCGCCGGGTTGGGCATGGTGTGCTGACCCGCGCCGCCGTTCATTGCCTTGTCGGCGCCGACATCCAGCGTCCGTAGCACCACCGGACGGCCTTTCATCGCTTGCGCGACATCGCGATAGGCCTCGAACTGTTCTTCCTCCCCTGGCAGGTCCTTGCGGTTCAGGAACATGAACTCGGTGCGGAAGAGGCCGACGCCTTCCGCGCCGGCATCCAGGACTTCCGCCGTGTCCTGCGGCAGCTCGATGTTGGCGAAGAGCTCGATCGGCGTGCCGTCTTCCGTGGTCGAGCGGGTCTTCTTCAGCTTCTTCAGGCGCTGGCGCTCGGCCTTGAGCTCGGCCTGGCGCTCGCGATACTCGGCCAGCACCACCGGATCGGGATTGACGACGAGAAGGCCGCGCTCGCCGTCGACGATGACCAGCTCGCCCTCGCTGATCGTCTGGAATGCATGGTGCAGGCCGACGATCGCTGGAATGCCGAGCGAGCGCGCGACGATCGCCGTATGCGAAGTGACGCCGCCGACGTCGGTGACGAAGCCGCCGTAGCGGTGGCGCTTGAAGAGGATCATGTCGGCGGGCGAGAGGTCGTGCGCCACGACGATCAGCTTCTGCTCCTCCGATACCGCCGGCTCGACGACGGTCTGGGCACCCATCAGCTGCTTGAGCACGCGCTCGACCGCATGCTGCACGTCGGCCTTGCGCTCGCGGAGGTAGGGATCCTCGATCTCCTCGAAGCGCTCGACGAGCCTCTCCATCTGCTGCACGAGCGCCCACTCGGCGTTCGAGCGGCGAGTGCGGATCAGGTCCTTCGGCACGACCGAGAGCGCGGAGTCGCTGAGGATCATGCGATGCAGATCCAAAAATGCGGCGAACTCCTTCGGCGCGTCGGCGGCGATGTGCGCCTTCAGGTCCTCGAGGTCCTTCTGCGCGGCCCGCATGGCGCGATCGAAGCGCTCGATTTCGTCGTCGATCGCATCCGGTGCGATCTCGTAGTGCGCCACTTCCAGGCGGGCGGTCGCGACCAGGTGCGCGTAACCCACCGTGATGCCCGTCGACACGGCATGGCCGTGCAGGACGAAATTCACTCGCCTTCTCCGAAGCGATCGGCGATGAGCGTGGTGAGCGCGGCGAGCGCTGCGTCGGCGTCGCTGCCTTCGGCCTCGATCTTCACGGTCGAGCCCTTGCCGGCGGCGAGCATCATCACGCCCATGATGCTTTTCGCGTTGACGCGGCGGCCGCTGCGCGAGAGCCAGATCTCGCACTGGAAGCCGCTCGCGACGTGCGTGAGCTTCGCCGCGGCGCGTGCGTGCAAGCCGAGGCGGTTGATGATTGCGGCGTCGACGCTAGGCATCAAGACACCGGTCCGAGTTCATGTGCACGACGCCCTCGGAACCGCCTGAGACTGCGCGCTTCACTGCCGCGCTAAGCGAGCCATTGCGGCTGGTCAACACGCGAAGGAGCATCGGCAGCGACACGCCCGAGACGCCTTCGATGTGGTTGTCGTCGAGCAGGCGCGAGACCACGTTGCCCGGTGTCGCGCCGAAGATGTCGGTGAGGACGAGCACGCCGTCGCCCGCTTCGAGCTCCTCGAGGAGTTCGCGTGCGCGAAGCACGAGGTCGTCGGGATCGTCCTGGCGCCAGACGGAGAGCGTCGCCACCTGCTTTACCGCTCCGCCAAGGATCTGGCTGGCGCTCGAGAGCATCGCCGCGCCGATGTCGCCGTGCGTGACCAGCAGGATGCCGATCACTTCATCCTCGCTTCAAGAGCGGTGACGAACATGCCGGCGACGTCGAACTTGGTCTGGTCCTGGATTTCACGAAAGCAGGTTGGGCTGGTGACGTTCACCTCGGTCATCCAGTCGCCAATGATGTCGAGCCCGACGAGCAGCAAGCCGCGCTTGGCGAGCGTCGGACCCAATGCCTTGGCGATTTCCTCCTGGCGCTTGGACAACAGCTTCGCGACGGCGGTGGCGCCAGCGGCGAGATTGCCGCGCGATTCACCGGCTTTCGGAATTCGTGCCAGGCAATGCGGCACGGGCTTGCCGTCGATGATGAGCACGCGATGATCGCCGGCCTTGATCTCGGGAATGTACTTCTGCGCCATCACCATGCGCGCGCCGCGCTGCGCCATGATCTCGACAATCACGTTGCGGTTTGGATCGTCGACGCGGACGCGGAAAATGTTCTCGCCCCCCATGACGTCGAGACGTTTCACCACGACGTCCCTGTGCTCGTCGATAAAGGCCTGGATGCGCTCAGGCTCGCGCGTGACGAGCGTCGGCGCGGTGAACTGCGGGAACTCGAGGATGCCGAGCTTCTCGTTATGGTCGCGGATCGCGTCCGGCGCGTTGAAAACCTTCGCGCCCTCGCGCACTGCAGCCGAAAGCATCCAAGTGCTCGCGACGTATTCGAGGTCGAACGGCGGATCCTTGCGCATCAGCACCGCGGCGTAGCCTTTGAGCGGCCGCACCTCGGTCTCGTGCGCGCGGTACCAGTCTTCGTCGTTGTCGGTGAGGGAGATTCGCGTTGCCGCGGCGGCGACGCTGCCCTTCACCCAGTGGAGATTCGTCTGCTCCGCGGCCCAGATCGCGTGGCCGCGGGCCTGCGCCGCCCGCATCATCGCCACGCTCGAGTCTTTGTACGCCTTTAGGGACTCGAGCGGATCGACGATGAAGAGAAGCGCTGCGGCCAACCTCTTATTTCGCCTGCGACACCATGTACTCGATGGCGGCGCGGAGGTCGGCGTCGGAGAGCGACGCGTTGCCGCCCTTGGGCGGCATCGCGCCCTTGCCCTTGGTCGCCGATTGCACGAGCGTGTCCATGCCCTGCTTGATGCGCGGCGCCCACGCAGCCTTATCGCCGAGCTTCGGCGCGTTCGCCACGCCAGCGGTGTGACAGGCAGTACACGTCGAGTCGTAGACCTTCTTGCCGTCGGCTGCGCCGCCTGCAGCTGCCTGCGCTTGCGGTTTCTGCGCGGGTGCCTTCGCGGCCGGTTCTTTGAAGTTGGCGCCCGCCTGATTCGCCATGTAAGCGACGCCCCGCGCGACGTCGTCATCGGAGAGCGATGCATTGCCGCCCTTCGGCGGCATCGCACCTTTGCCTTTGAGCGCGGATTGCACGAGGGCCGCCTGGCCCAGCTTGATGCGGGGGCCCCACGCGGCCTTGTCGCCGATCTTAGGTGCGCCCGCGACGCCGGCCTGATGGCACGTCGCACAGACCGCCTTCACGACTTGCTCGCCACTTTGACCGGCAGCACTGCCGCCGCCGCTCGCGTTGCCAAACTCGACCTTGCCGACCGGCTGGATGCGCGCCGCGATGTTCTCGGGCGTCATCGCGGCGGGATCGGCGGTGCGCTCGGCAATCACAAGCTGCACGAGAAGGATGATGCCGAAGATGGGAATGGCGAACGCCGTGATGATGACGGTGATGAGCTGCTGCGGCGTCTTGATGAACGATTCGTGCTGATCGTGCGTGCTCACCGGTTTGTCTTTTATTGGTAAGTGGGAAGGCGTGATTTTAGGGGAAAAGCTTGCTATCCTGCGCCTCCCCCGGGCGCCCGTAGCTCAGCGGATCAGAGTATTGGCCTCCGAAGCCAAGGGTCGTGGGTTCGAATCCCGCCGGGCGCGCCAGCTTCCCTAACCCGTTTTCCGGGTCTTTTTTTCCCCGAAGAATTCGCCGAAGGCGCCGAGTGCGCGGTCGATGCCGGTTGCGTCGACGTCGAGGTGCGTGACCAGTCGCATGCGCGCGCCGGGCAGGACCAGTACATTTCTCTGCTTGAGGTGCTCGGCGAGCGCCGGGACGCGATCTGTTGGAACGGTTGCGAACACCATGTTGGTTTGCTGCTCCACCGGCAGATTCAACGCCCGCAGCCCATCGGCGAGCCGCGCAGCGTTCGCGTGGTCGGTCGGCAGGCGCTCAACGTTGTGCTCGAGCGCATACAGCCCAGCTGCTGCGACGACGCCGGCCTGCCGCATTGCACCGCCGAGCATTTTCCGCGCGCGCTTCGCACGACCAATGAATTCCTTGCCGCCCAGGAGCACAGTGCCGGCGGGTGCGCCGAGGCCTTTGGACAGGCAGCTCGACACGGAATCGAATCCGGCGCACAGCTCCCGCGCTGTGGTCTTGAAGTGCGCGGCTGCATTGAAGATGCGCGCGCCGTCGAGATGGATCGAGAGGCCGCGGCGCTTTGCGAGCTGCACCGCATCGGCGAGATAAGCGCGAGCGATCGGCTTGCCGCCGATGGTGTTCTCGAGCGCGAGCAAGCGCGTGCGCGGAAAGTGCGGATCGTCGGGGCTGATGGTGGCCTCGACTTGACCCAGGTCAAGCGTGCCATCGGGCCGATTCGGGATAACTTGAGGATGTATCGAACCCAACACGCCGAGGCCGCCGGCTTCGTACCGATAGCTGTGCTGCTCGGCGCCGATGATCACGCCTTCGCCGCGTTGGCAGTGGCTGATCAGCGCCGCGAGATTGGATTGCGTGCCCGAAGGAAAGAAGAGTCCCGCTTCGAAGCCGAAGATCTCGGCGGCGCGCGCTTGCAGGCGATTGACCGTTGGGTCGTCACCAAAGACGTCGTCGCCGAGCTCGGCTTCGTGCATGGCGCGGCGCATCGCGGCACTCGGCCGCGTCACTGTGTCTGAGCGCAGATCGACTGTTGGAGTCACGCTTGGGTATTATCCTGACGTTAACCTGTCACCGGAGAAGGAACTAATGAGGACCCGCATTCTCGCCCTCGCCGCTGCCTTTGTCGCGGCCGCATCTACACCTATGGCGCTGGCGCAGCAGTATCCGACCCACCCCATCACACTGATGGTGCCTTTCGCGCCGGGGCCGACGGACACGGTGGCGCGAGTCATCGCGCAGTCGATGTCGAAGCCGCTCGGCCAGACGATCATCATCGAGAACAAGCCGAGCGCGGGCGGCATCCTCGCGCCGGAGCTCGTCAAGAACTCGAAACCCGACGGCTACACCATCCTGATTCATCACATCGGCATGGCGACGACGCCGTTCCTCTATCGCCAGCTGCGCTTCGATCCGCTGAAGGACTTCGAGTACATCGGCCTCATCAACGATGTGCCGATGACGCTCCTCGGCAAGCAGCAATTGCCGGCCAAGGATTTCAAGGAGCTCCTCACGTACATCAAGGCGAACAAGGACAAGGTCTCGCTCGCCAACGCCGGCCTCGGCGCGGCATCGCACCTTTGCGGCATGCTCTTCATGAGCGCCATCCAGACGGATTTGCTCACGGTGCCGTACAAGGGCACCGGGCCGGCGATGAACGATCTGCTCGGCGGGCAGGTGGATCTTCTCTGCGACCAGACGACGAACACCACGTCGCAGATCAAGGGCGGAAAAGTTAAGGTCTTTGGTGTGACGACGAAGACCCGCGTGCCGTCGCTGCCTGAGATTCCGACGCTCGACCAGGAAGGCT
This sequence comes from Betaproteobacteria bacterium, assembly GCA_019245555.1. Taxonomy (GTDB): domain Bacteria; phylum Pseudomonadota; class Gammaproteobacteria; order Burkholderiales; family SG8-39; genus SCGC-AG-212-J23. The sequence goes on along the minus strand of JAFARH010000012.1, from coordinate 334 downwards.
TGAAAGGCTTCGAAGTCAGCATCTGGCACGGCCTCTATGCGCCGAAGGGCACGCCGAAAGCGGTCATGGACAAGCTCGTCGCCGCGCTGCAGGCGGGCGTCAAGGACGACGAAGTGAAGAAGCGCTTTGCCGATCTCGGCGCGACGACTTATCCGCCGGAGAAGGCGACCCCGGCCGCGCTGCAGTCGATGGTCCAGTCCGAGATGGACAAGTGGGGGCCGCTCATCAAGAAAGCCGGCGTGTACGCCGACTAAGAGTTTGGCCTTCAATCACAAAAGCCGCCCGCGGGCGGCTTTTGTGATTGAAGGCCAAACTCTTAGTCGGCGTACACGCC